>JAFSZW010000468.1 GCA_017458865.1 Clostridia bacterium | reverse complement strand
TCATCCGCGATGAGCAGCCTGGGCCGGCAGGCCAGTGCCATGGCAATCATGACCCGTTGGCGTTGCCCGCCGGACAGCAGATGAGGATACTTGCGCATGACGTTTTCTGCCTGCGGCAGGCCGGTGCGGGTCAGCAGTTCCACTGCGCGGTGCCGGGCCTCCTCGCGGCTTATTCCCAGGTGGCGCATCATACCCTCGCACATCTGTGTGCCAATGGTAAATACCGGATTCAGACTGTACATGATATCCTGAAAGATCATGGAAATGCCATTGCCGCGGATCATGTCCAGCTCTTTTTCCGGAAGGGCAAGCAGGTTCTGCCCATTGAACAGAATTTCGCCGGAAAGGACGGATGCCTGGCGGGGGAGCAGACCCAGGATGGAAAGCGCAGTGACGCTTTTCCCGCAACCGCTTTCGCCAACAAGGGAAAGGATTTCACCGGGCTGAATATCAAAGCCCACCTGGTCTGTAACAATAGACTGATTTTGTTTTTTGCCAAAGGCAATCGTCAGACCGTGGATGCTTAACAGTGGCGCCAAAGGAAAGCCTCCTTGAAACAGGAAATTGCGGTGAGACCGCAGCACCCGGCAAAAGGGCATGCCGGGTGGAAAGAATGCCAGATGAAGAAGGCACCGCACCATATGGTGCGGTGCACGGGATCTCTGTTTGGTTATTGAATGTCCCAGTTCTGAACGTCGATAAAGGTTCCGAAGACGTCTGGCCGCACGCCGGTCAGACGGTTCGATACTGCGCCCAGCGTGGAGAGCACCCAGCCGGAAATCATGGGAACATCCGTCTGCATGGCCTGATCCACGATCAGGTACTGCTCAGCGATGGCGGCATTGTCATTGAGCGTCTGGCTGAGCGCGAGCGCTTCATTGGTGGCATCCGTCGCATATCCGGTCCAGCTGCCCTCGCCGCCCAGGAGCCATACGACATCCGTATACGGATCCACGGGCGCATAGGTGTATTCTACGCTCATGATGTCATGCTCGGCATTTCCGGCAATGGTCATCAGGGTAGCGAGATCGACCGTGCGGATTTCAATCTGGAGCCCGATTTCCTCGTAGAGCGCGGCAAAGTATTCCATCGCAGTCGCCCAGGTGCTCTCGCTCGAATTGATATACCAGGTATAGGCTGTGCGGGCACCTTCCGCGGCAGCCTCGCTGACCAGGCGGGCAGCTTCCTCGGGATCATAGGCGGTCAGGCCAAGTACACTGCTGTAGTACGGCGACGCGGAAACAAGGAATCCGTCGACGAGTTCGCCGTTTCCCTCAAGCAGTGCGTTAAACATGGTTTCGCGGTCCATACCGAGGAGGAGTGCGCGGCGGATCCGCACATCCGGCACATTGGCCGTATTGATAAAGATGGATTCATTGGTAACCGGCGTGCCGGATACGGCAGTGACGTTTGGAAGCGCGCGGACAGATGAGTAATCTTCAATCGGGATGCTGCCCATGGTCTGCTGCACCAGATCAATCTCGCCGCTCTGCAGGCCGGCAAGCAGCTGCGAACCGGAGACGACCTGAATGTTCAGATACTTGATCTTCGGTGCGCCGAGGAAGTAATTCTCATTTGCAGTATAATAGACATAGTGGTTCAGATCGGCATCAGAGATAAAGTACGGGCCGGAAATGACGTCCGGATGATTGAACCAGCTGAGCGTCAGGAGCTCTTCTCTCGGAATTTTGCCGAGGACATGTTTCGGAACAGGCAGCAGGTAGCGGCCAAAGTTGTTGTTGAACGTGTACAGAGCTGTTTCCCATTTGGTTCGAATGGTGAGTGTCCGTTCATCTATGACATGAATACCGTCGATATGATCGGCGCCGGCCTCAATAAAGCCGTTGTCATCTGTTCCATCAATCATATACATGGCGAGAGATACATTGAAACTTGCAGGATCGGCGCCGAGGATCAGGGTAAACTCCACATCCTCCGCGGTGACCGGCCTGCCGTCTGACCATTTGGCATCATCCTGCAGCGTAACAGTAAAGGTCAGGTTATCCTCTGTGGTAATGGATTTTGCCAGCTGCGGCACGAAGTTCAGGGAACTGTCGAGCTCCAGCAGGGGCAGGAAGGTCAGGGAGCAGGCATATTTGACGACCTCCGTATTGTCCATGGCAAGCGGATTGAGCGTGGTCAGGGTATTTGTCACGCCAATGTTGACCGACTTGTCATCTGCCATGCCCATGGCGGCCATGCTGAGTATCAGGATGCAAACGAGCAGAGAAACAAGGATTTTTTTCATGTTTTATGGGCGCAGGTCCCGTATCTTTTGGGAACGGGTAATGCGCTGCCTCCTTCCAATTATTGCTGAGCAGGGGAATTTTGCGGCCCAGTTTTCTGGATACTGCTTTATGGAGCAATTCCGTTCCAGGTGAACCGCGAATGAGAGACTTGCTGTTGGATACGCGATGGAAAAATATGAGAACAAGACTGTATATTTTGCAATGATGCAGAATTTTCGGAAATCATACCATTGCCATATGAATTTGTCAATGTAAAGAACAGGACTGTCAAGGATCCTCAAATCTCTGTGGACAGGGGGAAAAGTGCATCTGAGCAACGGTCACTTCTTGCAGTTTCCTTTCGGTTAAGCAGAGATGTGCTGTAACCGACAGTTTTAGTTTTTCTGAGATGCGG
>JAFSZW010000467.1 GCA_017458865.1 Clostridia bacterium | reverse complement strand
GCCGCCGCAGACGGTGTGCCAGGTGCGTGAATCAGTATCGCACTGATGGATCCGCCGTACATGCCGCCGCAGTAAATGCCAAGCAGCAGGCCGATGGACGGAATCAGGTCCATACCGAAGGAAAACGGTATCAGAAGGGCGACGCCCATGGTGGCTGTCATGCCCGGAATGGCACCAAGCAGAACGCCGCCGGCCGCACCAAGCAGCGTCATCAGGAGCGTTGTAGGATCCAGAAATACGTTAGAATAACTTGAGAATAATAAATTCCAATCCATATATCTGTCTCCTTTCCTAAATCATGTCCACGAGTTCCCTGAGCGGTTGCAGGATGCCCATGGGAATATTGACGGTGAGGAATTTGTAGAAGATCAGCCACATGCCAAGCGGCACAAGCAGCGAAATCAGGATGAGCTTAACCGGACTTCTGAGGCCGATCAGCCACATGATGATACCGCAGAGGAAGAAACTGACCACTACATATCCAAGGCTCTTAAACAGATAAACATACAGGGCACAAAGCGCAATGACAAACAGTGCTGCCAGAACACCCTTATCCCTGACCGGATTGAGCGTTTCGGCTTTTTCAGCAAGCGGGTCCGTCTCCTTCATTGCGCCCAGCCTAATGATGGACTGAACAAGAAGGATCACCGTGAAAATGCCCATACCGATGATCATGATCCGCGGAAATGCTGACGGCTGGACAGCCGCATTCTTGGCTGTTTTGATGCTGTTGGACTGTATCCATATCCAGATTTCAAAGCACAAAAGGATGATGGATACAATCAGATTAGCGAAGGCTTTTGTCCCGGTCTTTTTGGTTTTCAAGCTGAGACACTTCCTTTACTGATTTATTGGCTGCGCTCCCGGCATCTCGAATGGCACGCATCTATTGTCCCATTCGGACCGGCCGGATGAATATTTGTATAGCCGGTTCAGCGAAAGCGCAGGACTGCCTGGATTAATATCCAGAGCAGGATTCAGAAAGAGGCAGGCATAAGCCTGCCTCCAAACCATCTTATTCTATTGGCACGTATCTCCGACGTCAGACGGGGAGGCTTATACAGTGCCCATAGCGAGTATGCTGATCAGGTCAACCCTTTTCTGGTCGTCAGAATTACTCCTCGATCAGGCCAACGGTCACCATGGCAGCAGGCACATCAACTGCAGCCTGTGCGAGGTACTCACCGTACTCAGCGCCGTTCATGAAGTCGATCTTCTGGCCGAGGTTAGCCATGGTCGCGACGAAATCAGGATCTTCGATCGCGGCTGCACAGGCAGCTTCGAGCTTCTCAACGATGGCAGCGTCAACGCCCAGCGGGAGGGCCATGCCGCGCTGCGTCGCATAGTAGCACTCGAATCCCTGCTCATGACAGGTCGGAACGTCCGGGAAAATCGGGTTGCGCTCGGGATCCATGACAGCCAGCATCACAAGATCGCCGGACTCAACGAAGGAACGGGCCTCAGCAGCAGATACGGTAACACCGGTGATCTCGTTCTGAGCAGCAGCCTTAACAGCAGGTGCAGCACCGTCAGAGTAGGTAACCATCTTGATCTCGATGCCAGCCTCGTTCATGAGGTAACCGCCAGCGACATGCCATACGGAACCGGCAGCAGAACCGCCCATGGTGACCTCGCCCGGATGATCCTTGCAGTATGCGATGAAGGAAGCCAGATCGGTCACATTGTTGTCCTTTGCCCATGTAGCATTGACAGTGATCGCAGCAGCGTCGGTATTGACGCGGCAGAGCGGGATGTAGTTCTCATAGGTGTACTCGGACATGTCCTGCGGCTTGTAGGATGCAAGCTCCCAGGTGATCATACCAATGGTGTATCCATCAGCATCTGCATCTGCGATGGCTTCGTGTCCGATAACGCCGCTGGCGCCGGTACGGTTGTCAACGGTGATGGTCTGGCCGAGCTGCTTCTCAAGCGCAGCGCAGAAAGCACGCAGGCAGTTGTCGGTTCCGCCGCCGGCGCCCCAGGGGTTGATCGCCAGGATGCCCTTGTCCGGATAGTCAGCAAATGCGACTGCGAGGCTGCACACCAGTGCGAGAGAAAGGAGAATCGTAACAAACTTCTTCATAGTGGTCCCTTTCCTTTTTTTAAGTTTTTGCTCACAATGCCTTCTTAATCAGCGGGCATTCAGAAAAACTGATGGGCAATTGACCGTTGTCATTAATGACATGAAGACAATTGCGAGACCCGCCTTTTATTAAAGGATCATGACGCATTGACTGAATTGTATCATTTACCATACAAGCTGTCAATCAGATTTGTGTGAATTTCACGGTTTTCAGCATGTGTTGAATTGCAAAAATCGGCACCAT
Organism: Clostridia bacterium; assembly: GCA_017458865.1. Classification (GTDB taxonomy): domain Bacteria; phylum Bacillota; class Clostridia; order Christensenellales; family Aristaeellaceae; genus Ventricola. The sequence goes on along the minus strand of JAFSZW010000467.1, from coordinate 1,179 downwards.
CGCGTCCTCCAGGCGCATATCCGGATGCCACTCAGACCGTTCTGAAGGACGTATCCGCCCCATCATTTGCCATTCGGCGCGCTAGGCATCTTTGCATTGTTTCCACCTGCAATCTATGTTATAATGCCCCAAGAAATTTGGATTTCGGTATATAACAATCATTTTGTTGTTGTCAACGCTCATCCCTTGCCATTGCCGGACAGATCATGCCGGTAAATACCCGATAAAGAAAGGAGATTCCCTGTTTGAAATACACGATCAATACTCAGAACTACCAGGATTTCAGCATCTATGAGGTTAACAAGCTGGCGCCCCGTCCGTACTTTATCCCCTATCCATCTCGGGCTGCTGCGGATGCTGTATCACCGCTTGAGAAGCGCTACAGTTCTGAGAAGGTTATCTGCCTGAACGGCAAATGGAACTTCGCATTTTTCCCGCGCCCTGCCGAAATGCCGGAGGTGCTCGATACCGACAGCATGTCATTTGACCAGATCGACGTGCCTGCCTGCTGGCAGTTCAGAGGATATGACCATCCCTTCTACGTCAACATCCGGTATCAGTTTCCGTACAATCCGCCGGAGATTCCGACCACTGAAAAAGTGGGGCGCGTATTTACCTGGGTTGGCTCGGACCAGCACATGACACCGAGAATAATAGAACCCGATGAGGAGTACAACTTTGTCGGTGTCTACCAGCGGACATTCACCGTAAACGATCCTGATAAACACTATGTCATCTCCTTCCTCGGCGTTGCAAGCTGCATGGATCTGTACCTGAACGGCCAGTTTATCGGTTATTCGGAGGGTGCCCACAACACTGCTGAGTTTGACCTGACCGGCAAGGTTCGCTTTGGCGGAAATGAACTGCTTGTCGTCGTCCACAGATGGTGCAACGGCACCTATCTTGAGGATCAGGACATGTTCCGCAATAACGGCATTTTCCGTGATGTTCTGCTGCGTGTCAGTGAACCTGAGGACATTTGGGACATCAATGCCGTCACAAGGAAATGCGGCAACACCTATTCCCTCTCTCTGAGCGCCGAGGCGATTTCGGAAACAGAAATCACGTTCAGACTTGAGGGGCACGGCATATCAAGGCATGCTACGATCTCACCGGGCGTCAGGAAAGCCGATGTGACCTTTGCCGGCCTTAATGTCACAGAGTGGAACGCAGAAAGTC
>JAFSZW010000466.1 GCA_017458865.1 Clostridia bacterium | reverse complement strand
CCGCTTATGCTTGCGCTCTTCCAGCTCATATTCGGAACACCTGCCTGAGCGTTTATCACCTCCTTTCCATATGACTTAAACAGGGGGATACGTGTACATGCACGTATCCCCCTGTTTTTTTATTGATTGAAAATACATTGAACAATCCCAAGTTCAGACATTACCGTGCGGAATCGCATCTGTTCATGCGGCTTCAGTGTATCAACCGGACGGGTAAGCGAATTATCGAGCATATCCGCGTCCTTGAGGATTTCATCCATTGGGCCGTCCGTCCTGTCAAGATCATCATGGTGCCATACAGCAGCGCGGACCACATCGATTTCCGCTTCAGTAAACATGCCCAGCAGCGTAAGAACTTCAGCTGCTCGTACAGCACCAAGATGCGCATGGTCATTGTAATCAAGATGTTCATACGCATACAGATCATGCAAAAGTCCTGAAACAGCCGCTATTTCAGCATCTTCTCCTCTGCGCAGGGCAAGCAGATAAGCAAACCGGGAAACAGCATGAGAATGGGAAACAGCTCTGAACAGCCACTTTTCGTCATCTATTGTCCGAAAGACGTCACTCACAAAGCGGTCCACATATTCGACTCTTTTCATGCTTTTCCCCTTCCATGCATACTATCCTGGCAATACCTGTCATCTGCCGAAATGCATGATGTTGATCAGGAATACCCACGCGAGGCCGTAGTAGCTGACCACTGCAACAAGGTCATTGACCGTTGTAATGAGCGGACCGGATGCCACAGCCGGGTCCACATGGATTCTGTTAAAGAACAGCGGGATCGCCGTTCCGCCGATGCCGGATATGAACATGGCCACCATCATGGCCGCACCAATGCAGCCTGAAATCTGGAAAGCGGTCCCCCATGGCATCTGCTTTCCAAAGTGGATGTAGAGTCCGCAGCAGATGAGCGAAAGAGTGCCAAGCACAATGCCGTTGCAGAGCCCGACCATTCCCTCCTTCATCACCAGCTTTGCCTTCTGGCTGGCTGCCAGCTCCTCATCCGCCAGGATTCGGATCGTCACGCCGAGGGACTGAGTCCCGCAGTTTCCCGCCATGGCAAGCACCAGGGACTGGAATGCAACAAGAATTGTAAGTGAGGCCATGACCGGCTCAAACAGGCTGATCACAGAGCTGACCAGCAGACCGAGAACCATCAGGATCAGCAGCCATGAAAGGCGCTTTTTCATGCTCTGCATGAGAGGTTCGTTGAGATCTTCCTCATCCGTCAGACCGGCGAGCTTTACATAGTCCTCGCCCATCTCCTCGTCGACCACCTCAACCAGATCCTGTGAGGTGATAACCCCGAGCAGCGTCCGCTCTCGGCTCAGTACCGGAATGGAATCCTCACCGTAATCTTTGAGGTCCTCAATGCACTCTGCAACCGTCTCATTATCGTAGACGAACGGATAGGATGTAACCACCAGATCATCCAGATTGGTGAACTCTCTGGCGATGATCAGGTCCTGCAATGAAATGGCGCCATAGAAGGTCTTGTCCCGGTTGAGCACATAGATCGTCTGCAGGTTGTCATTATCCGCTGCCTGCCGGACAAGGGACCGCATTGCCTGTTTCACCGTATATCCGCGTGTAATGGCAATGTAATTGGTTGTCATCTTGCTGCCGATCTCATCCTCGTCATAGGACTGAATGAGGTCAATATCCCGCCGGCTGTCCTCGTCCATCCGTTCAAGAATGGCATTCTGGTGCGCCTCATCGAGATCCTCAAGGACATCAACCGCATCGTCCGCGTCCATGTTCTCAACGATGTCCGCAGCCCGTTCGATATCCAGTTCAGCGATATACTCAGCAGGATCTTCGAGGTATGCGAAAACCTCGGATACCTCCTCCACGCCAATCAGCCTGTAGAGCCGCATGCGCTGTTCTTTCGTCAGAAGCGGCAGGACCTCGGCAATATCGTTGGCGTGATAATCCTCAAGGCGTTCCTTCTTTTCAAGAATATCAATATCGCTTTTCAGCATATTGATCAATTCTTCTGCATAATCGGGATGTTCGACTTTTTCCTCCTCAGTCAGTACACGCTCATTCTCATCGTTTGCCACGTGTTCACCCCCTAATCATACGTTTTTATCCCGTTGGAATGCTGCGTTCCAGTGCCGGAAATCATAAGAAAAACGACTCCGCGAAACGGATAGGTCAATCAGCATAGACCTGTCTGTCCTTGCAGCTCATTATAATCTTTTTCCGGCTGCGATTCAACCTGAAAGTCGCATGTGTCATTTGCGTATATTTCATGTCGGATGTGCCCGGGAATCAGCAGGGGGAGCCGTTTACGGCTCCCCCTGAGTAAAGACCATTATCTGAAGTATTTGACCGCGGACTCAAACATTCTGATGTCGTAGCACCCGGGAACATTCCTGTAGAGGTTGTGCCCCACGCGCTCGCTGTGGCCCATTTTGCCGAATACACGACCGTCTGGACTGGTAATACCCTCAATTGCATTGCAGCTGCCATTCGGGTTAAAGCGCACATCCATGGTGGCATTGCCGGAAAGGTCAGCGTACTGCGTCGCAATCTGGCCATTCCTGGCAAGCTGCTGAATCATGGCATCATCTGCCAGGAACCGGCCCTCGCCATGGCTGATTGGCACGGTGTACACATCGCCGACATGCGTCGCCTGCAGCCATGGACTCATGTTGCTGGCAATGCGGGTATGCACGATTCGGCTCTGATGCCGTCCAATCGTGTTGAACGTAAGCGTTGGACAGCCTGCATCCGTATCAATGATCTTGCCAAACGGCACCAGTCCCAGCTTGATCAGGGCCTGGAAACCGTTGCAGATACCGCACATGAGGCCATCCCGCTGTTCAAGCAGTTCCGTAACACCGTCACGGACTGCCTGATTCCGGAAGAAAGCGGTAATGAACTTGGCACTGCCGTCCGGTTCATCGCCGCCGCTGAATCCGCCGGGGATAAAGATTATCTGAGACGTACGGATGGCGTTGGCAAAGTCATCCACGCTCCTTGCGATCGCATCCGCGGTGAGATTGCGGATCATCATAATCACCGGTTCAGCCCCGGCATCGCGAACCGCTCTCGCGCTGTCATACTCACAGTTGGTTCCCGGGAAAACCGGAATGAGCACACGCGGCTTTGCCGATCTGATGGCCGGCGCCGGCCACTGTTTCGCCTCATAGGCAACGTTGTTCACGCTGATATCGGGTGATTGAATGTTGCAGGGATAGACCCCCTCAAGACGGTCTTCCCAGACTTTCTGCAGATCAGTGAGCGCAATGGACTCGCTGCCAAGTGTCAGCATACCGTCATCCATGACCTCGCCAACCAGTTCAGCATCCGCCACATCACCTGAAACTTCCAGCAGGAAATCTCCGTAGCAGTACTCGCCAAGCGCGTCCGGCGTATACCGGTCCGAGAACCTGAAACCAAGGCCATTGCCAACACTCATTTTGAGCACTGCCTCTGCGATACCGCCCAGGGCCGGCGTATAGCAGCTGACGGCTGTTCCGCTTCGGATGAGTTCGGTCACGCGCTCAAATGTTTTGAGGAGCGACGCTGTATCCGGCAGTCCGTCTGCACCGGCATCTGTATGGATACGAACCACTTTGTTGCCGGCCTGCTTCGTTTCAGGCGAGATGATTTCATCTGTTTTGCCTGTCGTGACGGCAAAGGATACAAGCGTCGGCGGCACATCCAGCTTTTCAAAGGATCCGCTCATGGAGTCCTTGCCGCCAATGGCGCCTATACCGAGCCGCATCTGCGCCTCAAACGCGCCAAGCAGTGCAGACAGTGGCTGACCCCAGCGCGCTGGAACCTTTCCGGGCTTCTCAAAATACTCCTGGAAGGTCAGGTAGACGTCCCTGAATGCGGCACCTGTGGCAATCAGCTTGCAGACGGATTCGACAACCGCCAGATAGGCGCCGTGATACGGATTCTTTTCCATGATAAAGGGATTGTATCCCCAGGACATCAGAGAGCAGTCCTCCGTATGGGTATTTTCCATGCTGATTTTCTGCACCATCGCCTGAATCGGGGTCAGCTGGTTCCGGCCGCCAAAGGGCATGAGCACGGTACCTGCGCCGATGGTTGAGTCAAAACGCTCACTGAGGCCGCGCTTTGAGCACATGTTGAGGTCGGATGCCGTGCGCATCATCAGGTCCGTAAAGGACGCCGCAGCAGGCCTTGCATACTCATCTGCCTTTCCGGTTTCAACCGTGATATGCTTAGGTGCACCGTTCGAATTGAGGAACTCGCGGCTTATATCGACGATCTTCCGTCCGTTCCAGTTCATGACAAGGCGCGGCGTTTCCTTTACAACAGCAACCGGGCAGGCCTGCAGGTTCTCCCCCGCTGCCAGGCTCAGGAATGCAGCCACATCTGATGCAGCCACGACAACAGCCATGCGCTCCTGGCTCTCGGATATGGCAAGTTCCGTTCCATCCAGACCCTCGTATTTTCTCGGGACTGCATTCAGATCGATCTCAAGGCCATCCGCCAGTTCGCCTATAGCAACGCTTACACCGCCGGCACCGAAGTCATTGCATCGCTTGATCATCCGGCATGCATCAGCATTTCGGAACAGACGCTGGAGCTTGCGCTCCTCAGGCGCATTGCCCTTTTGCACCTCGGCACCGCAGGTTTCGACGCTGTGCGTGTTATGCGCCTTGGAGGAACCTGTCGCACCGCCAATTCCATCGCGCCCTGTACTGCCGCCGAGGAGGATCACCACATCCCCTGGCGCCGGCCGCTCACGCCGGACATTTGCCGCCGGCGCAGCAGCGATAACCGCGCCGATCTCCATCCGTTTCGCGGCATAGCCTGGATGATAGATCTCATCCACAATGCCGGTTGCAAGGCCGATCTGGTTGCCATATGAGGCGTACCCAGCTGCAGCCGTCGTGACCAGCTTTCGCTGCGGCAGCTTGCCGGGGATCGTCTCCGAGATGGGAACCGTCGGGTCTGCGGCGCCGGTCACGCGCATGGCGCCGTACACATAGGCCCGTCCGCTCAGCGGATCACGGATTGCGCCGCCAATGCACGTGGCTGCCCCACCGAACGGCTCAATTTCCGTCGGATGATTGTGTGTCTCGTTTTTGAAAAGCAGCAGCCAGGGTTCGGTCTGCCCATCTGCCTCAACATCAATTTTGACCGTGCAGGCATTGATTTCCTCGCTCTCATCAAGCCTGGGCAATTTGCCATCCGCTTTGAGCGCACGGACCGCAATGGTCGCGATGTCCATCAGGCAGATGGGTTTGGTTCGCCCAAGCTTTGCCCGAAGCGAGAGGTAATCCTGCCAGGCCGCCTCAATCTGCGGATCCCTGAAGGAAACGGCATCTATTTCCGTGAGGAATGTCGTGTGCCGGCAGTGGTCGCTCCAGTAGGT
>JAFSZW010000465.1 GCA_017458865.1 Clostridia bacterium | reverse complement strand
CGAGAGCGCGGCGTCGAAGTGTGTTTCCTGCAACGCCTGCTATTCCTCACCGTCCCATCGGTGCGTATTTCGGAGGTGAGCGGCATGATGAAGGAGTGCAGCGTCGCAACGAAGCGCGGCGTGGTATTGAACGGCGTGCTGTTCCACGCGGGAGCGCCCGCCGACACCATCGTGGTGAACATCACGTGCATCCACGGGAACTTTTATTCCAACCCGTTTTACTACAACATCGGCGACACGCTGAACGCGGACGGCGTCGACTTTCTCTACGCCCAGACCAACGACGCCTTCGGGCAGATACGGACGCGCAACGTCGTCACCGGGCGGGAGGAGATCATCGGTTCCTGGAACGAGCGGTTGTCCTATACCAACGAGGACGTCGGCGCGTATCTCGACTTCGCCGAGAGCGCGGGCTACAGGCATATCATTCTCGCCGGTCATTCCCTCGGCGCGAACAAGGTGATCTACTATCTCTCGCACAATCACGACCCGCGCGTGGAGCATTTTCTGCTGCTCAGCCCCGCGAACCTCACCTACATGATGTCCGGCGTGACGGAACGCGAGAAGGCATTTATCCGTGAAAGAGTCGACAGCGGGCATGGAAACGAAATGCTTCCGTTTCCGTTTATGGGCTGGGTGGAATGCATTGCCGATACCGCCTGGGACTGGGCGTTTTCAAATCTTCTCACGAATGTCTGGACAGAGCAGGACGGCGATTTTTCTCAGTGCGGACAGATCACCCACACGGGTGCGCTGCTGATCGGCACCTATGACAATTTCACCAACGGGGATCCGGCTGGCTTCCTGCGCAATATCAATGACCATATACCGACAGCAAAGGAAAACACGCTGATTTTCATCGAAAAGACGGGACACACGTATCAGATGAAGCATCAGGAGGTGGCGGACAAGATTCTGGCGCAGCTGCTGAAATGGAGGGATGGAAATGCCGTTCATTCTTGCGCATGTTAACGTTCCTGTGAGCAGGGAACAGGAAACGGAGATCAAGACCCGGATGGGGCAGGCAATTGAACTGGTGCCGGGCAAAAATGAAAACACCCTTCTGTTCGGCATTGGAGAAATCGAGCATCTCTATCTGCGCGGGGACGGCTCGCAGAAAATGGCCTATATTGAGGCCAGTATCTTCGGAAATGAAGATCATGAGGGCTTTGATGCTTTTGCAGCGGCAGCTGCGGACATTTTCCGGCAGGTGCTCGGCATCCCAACGGAAAATGTCTACATCAGATTCGATGACATCCGGGCGTGGTCAGTGGGCGGCAGCTTCATTGACCGGAACCGGTACAGGTGAACGGGATGAACAGGATCATTCTTACGACATTTACAGACCCCATGATGGGGCTGTCCTATGAGTGCGAGCCGGTTTATGAGCAGCTCAGTTCCCGCTATGCCGGGGAGATCACATTCAGAACCATCATGAGCGGTCTTGTCCGCGATGTGAGCGACTTCATGCTGCCGGAGGAGAGGGCGCTGCCCACGGAGGAGGGAATCCGTGCCTATAACAGGCGTCTTGCGGAGATCTATAAAAGCGAGGAAGCCCTTGGCGGACTGCCCATGAACATGGAGGGGTTCCATCTTTTCGATGCGAAGCATCGCTCATCCTATCCCTTATGCATGGCGTATAAGGCTGCTCAGCTGACGGACCCGGAGAAGGCAGAGGCCTATCTGTTTCGTCTGCGGCGTGCCACGATTCTGGAAGGCAGGCAGACAACATTGGATGAGGAACTGATTCAGCTCGCGGAGGAAACCGGCATGAATGCCAGGCTGTTCCGGCAGCATTATACGGACGGGAGTGCGCGGGCTGCATTCCTGAAGGATCTGGCATATACCCGTTCTCTGGGCATCCGGGGACTGCCCGCCTGCCTGATTCAATGCGGTGAACAGTCTGCACTGGTGAGCGGAATGATTGGATTTAACGGATTTGTGACCGTGATTGAGCAGCTGCAACTCAGGAATCAGGCATGCAATGAAGGCGACGGAAGATAACGGCGCTTCAAAGCCTGCATTCAGTCCGGATAATGACTGAGACACCTGTGCAGAAAGATGAGCGTAAAAAAGCGTAAAAAAGCACCGGAATATTTATCCGATGCCTGAGAGAAAAACTTGACAAAAAAGCCAGAATCCTTATAATAAGAGATGAAGAACGGCACCAACAGCTGTGCCTCAGTAAAATAACTTAGCTTTTAGGTCGCAAGACCGCCTGCCTGTACATCAATTACCTGATGTCTGAGGAAGGGTATCAGAACGTCTTCGGCAAGGATATGGGTTCCTATTCG
>JAFSZW010000464.1 GCA_017458865.1 Clostridia bacterium | reverse complement strand
TCGGTCCGGGCGTCTGTATAAGACGAATAGTGGCATAACGGTAAACGCTGACATTAATGGCAGTGCAAACATTGGACGTAAGGCTTTCCCCGATCTCTTTACAGTCTCCAACTGTGACATTCTGTCACCACCGGTTGTTTTCCGGCATCCCGATCATGGATTAATGAAGACCACTACACTATAGCCTCTTTGAGCGTAACGGCTATGTGAGGTAGCCTGTATGGGTAACCATACGAAGAGTGTCTACCCTTTTGGCACCCGCCTCATTTCATTGGAATGTTTCCGGGCATATGTCCATGAGATGCATGTCATGCATCCGCCGGCAAACTCCAAAACCGCTGGAATTACACTTTTCCAGCCACATCCTGAATGGTCAGGAAATAAAGCCGGTAATGGTCGCAGGAATAGAGCAGGAAGACGCGGATGCCCCTCATCTGCGGTTTCCCCGCCGGATGCACGGTGACCTGGCCTGTGGCGCCCTCGAACGGATATTTGTCCGCCTCGCGGAACAGACGTTCTATCTCCTCAGGATTCTCGGAAATGACTGCATCCTGCGTATCTGAGAGATCATCATCGCTTTTCCTGCTGAGCATGCGGTACTGCTCATTGACCTGCATCAGGGAGCGCGCTCCGTCTGCTTCCTTGTAGACGGCAGCCGCCCCGATAATGTTGTCAAGCAGAGTATCGCTCAGCATGCCCCGGCCAATCAGGTCCCTGAACTTCAGATGGTTTTCGCCCACGTGCATGCCGTGTGCAAACGCATCTCCTATCTTGCCCGGATCCATCAGCAGGTGCTCAAAGTCCTCCACGGGCATCGGGCGGTAGAAATAGAATCCCTGTGCGAAATTGCCGCCCATGGCCACCAGATTCTCCCGCTGCTGTTCGGTCTCAACACCCTCTGTCACGACGATCATGCCGATCATGTGCGCCATGGAGACGACACTGCCGACGATGGAGTATGCCCTGCTGTTGTAGGCATCCTGGCTCATGAACCGCACATCTGTCTTGAGTACGTCCAGATGCACTGTGTGGAGCATGCTGAGACTGGATGAACCGGAGCCGAAATCGTCCATCAGGACGCGGAAACCAGCCTCATGCAGCTTGTTTACGGCCTCAAGAATCGTATCGGTATTGTCCGTAAACGCGCTCTCCGTGATCTCAACACCCAGCAGATAGGGCTCAATTCCGTACTTTCGGGTCAGCCCGATGATGTGAGCCGCGATATCGTCGAAATAAAAGTCAATCCGGCTGACGTTAATGGAAATCGGAACCGGCCTGATTCCGCGGTCGATCAAGCTGCGGATCCAGCGGCACACCGAATCCCAGATACAGGCATCCATGGCATAGATGTAACCGCTCTTTTCAAGCGCAGGAATGTACTGAGCGGGTGAGACAACCTGTCCGCGGTTTATCCAGCGGCTAAGCGCCTCTGCGCCGACGATCTTCCCATCCTTTTCATTGACCTGCGGCTGCAGATAGAACGTAAACTCGCCGTTTGAAATGCCGCGTTTGGCATCCAGCATCAGCACCTTCGACTCGCGGTCCCGGCGGTAGTGGTCCACGTCATAGAACCGGTAGCAGTCCACATAGCTGCCCTTGATGTCCTGCAGGGCCGTCAGTGCATGATCATACATCACCACGAGCGTTTCCTGTTTATCGTGGGAGAGATAGGCGCCCAGCGCCGGCGAAAAGCCGTCCGGGCAGTGCATCGCCTCAGCCATCTCACAGAGCAGACCGTTCAGTTTTTCCTCATGTCGCTCCCTCGTAGGCAGAATCACGATAAAGTTGTCCCCGCCCAGATAGCCGGTAATGCCGTTATGCGCTCTGGTAAACGCCAGGATATTCTCAGCCACCTGCTCAAGCAGCATGCTGCCCGCACGCCGGCCGAAAATGTCGTTGTAAAGCTTGAAGTAATTGATGTCCACCACGATGGTCAGCAGGGACTCGTCATAGTACTCGCTGAAATATCTGGGCGCCTGACGGAAAAACTCATTTGTCCGGTAGAGCGATATATGTGCAATCTCATCATCCGACAGTGTCTCCGTCATGAGTGCATGCTTCATTTCCTCCGCTCGGGTCAGTGCACGGATTTCATTATGCGCCAGTAGATGTGCCTGACGGACCAGGCTGTCATGATCCGTGCCTGCCTTATCCACATGCAGCCGCCCGACAGCCACCAGCAGATCATGCTCATCAAACAGACGACGGACCGTCTCTGTTTCAAATTCCACCGTCTCCTGATCTGCCTCAGGCAGAAGTGCAAGAAACTCGCCGGCAGCAACGCGGAATGTCGTCCCCTCGTCAAAGAGCCCCTGCAGAATCTCACCGGTCCGGATCAGCGCCTGCTCCTCCTGGATCTCGGTCAGGCGGTGATCATCCTTTGTCCAACCGAGTACCTCGCAGTAGACGATACCGAGCGGTTTAGAGGGATCCAGTTTCTCAAGCGCTTCCTGCAGGCCCATCCGGTTCCCGGTATTGGTCAGATGATCCAGATAACCAACCCGCTCAAGCCTTCTCAGCAGATGATCACTGTACACCAGGGAGGACAGGATATAGCGCATGCCCGGCATGATCGTTGCAGCTTCCTCAAGAATCTTTTCACCGGGATTCTCAAGCATGAAAAAGCCGATGTTCTTCCCATGAAAGGCCAGTCGCGCTGCGATAACCGCATTGACCTCCTGTGAATGCAGGAGACGGTATACATCCGGCTCATTCTGTCTGACACTCTCAAGATCCCGGACGCAGATGAATTCCTGAGCCACCATCTCGTCCATCCAGTCATCGAATGTCTCCAGGGGAATCGACTGCATCAGCTCACGTAAGTGTGTCTTTCCAGGCCGGCACCACTCATAGGTATTATCACAGGTCCGGTCCATATTGAGCTCAAAGATGGAAATCCGGTCACAGCGCAGTTCCTCTCCAATGCACTCCAGAAGATCCCTCAGACTTTCCTTTGATGCAGTGTGTAAAAAGGCTTTATCAAAGGCCCGGTTCAGCGATTCCAAGCTTTCCTGCCTCCCATTCTTGTTCAACCCGAAAACATCTCCAATCTCAGAGCACTGATGTGTATAGGAAATGACGCATGTTTCCCGCTGTGCAGGCAGCAGCCCGTTCACGGTTCTACATCATTTGCCGCAGGACACCGGCCCGGTATTCGGATCCATATCCGCTTATTGCTGGCTCTTTTTCTTTATTTCCTGGCTGACTACCTGAATCAGCATGTCACGGCGCATTTCACCAACTTTGATATCAAGCGGATCCCCTTTGGGATCCCCGTAAAAAAGGTTATCTGCATCCGTTGTCTTCAGCCAGTACAATGCCTTTTGCAATCCGGGGAGCGTATCAACATCAAAGGAATGCTCAGGTCCGTATTTTGCAGCGAGCTCCTCGCTTTTTGCCCTCAAAAATGTCATATGGGCCTTTGGAATCTCATTCATTGCAATAAACTCCTCCGGCGACATACCCATAGCCTTCGCGATTGGCTCTGCCGCTTTCATTTTGGCATCCAATTCCTTCCTAAATTCACGCAGGGCCTTTCTCTGATCTTCTGACAACTCGATTCTGTCTATCATCTCTTTTATGACATCAAAATCAATATCTTTCATCTTCGTCTTCTTCTTTGATTACACCATCAAAATTGCCTGTCTCACAACATAAACCACGACTCATTTGATGGCCGCTCTGTTCCAGGACGCCTTCCCATCAGATGTCACGCTTCCGTTCTCCACACAGAATACTACATCAAAATGGCATAAAACCGTCCGAAATTGAAACGAGGAGCGGCTGTACCACTCCCCGACCTTTCATCAAAAAGCGTTTTCTGATGGTTGTCAGCCGCGGCATTCAGCATAACAATACCTGCTCGGGGGATAACAGCGTTCCCCAGGCAGACTGCAGCATCTCTCCCGCAGCCTCAGCACATGCACCATGAACATTCTGGTTGTGAACCATCCTGCATCTCACACAGTTTAACTGGCGTGTATCCGATCCGGAAAGCGTCTGTATCGAGCTCATTATATCCAACAGCATAGATTTTGACAACAGAATTCTGCTGAATTCACATCGACACAAAGCCATTTCCTACCGCCATTCCAGTGAGAGTTCATGTGTGTATCCGGCCTAACCAGTACCTGGATGCATCAAAACAACCCTGAAACCAAATAGTTCCAGGGCTGCCGCTGCACATTGTCCCGTTAGTTACGCATTCTCCTTCGTGTATGAAGCTGAGTAGTGCTGAGTTATGTGAACGGCACATCTTTGAACGGCATGTTTGAATTCACAAAAAATGTCGATGAATCATGACTCCTACGTTATAACATTAATTATTCTTTTACACTTTGGGGACTTTTTAAATAAAACACAAGAGGAGGAATAACCACATGACGAAACTGGTTGGATATTGTTATCTTTCACGGGTGCTTACGGATTCATTATTCTCATCCTCCAGTGGAGTAACCTAGAGAATTTTAAATTTCCGGTTTTTACGAAGTTTATTTATGGTCTTAATGGCTTTCTGGTCAAATTGCAGACCTGCGAGCATTGATTTTGCCACACTGGGATCAGGCTCATTGATTATACTGCCGGCCAGCACGCTTACCAGAGT
>JAFSZW010000463.1 GCA_017458865.1 Clostridia bacterium | reverse complement strand
CTATTATTTCACAGAAGATGATTAATCCGGTTATCTCCATTCGAACCAGAATGGTGGCTGCGCTTCTGGCTGTTACGGGGATTGCGTTCTATCTGGTCAGTGTGCTGATGGTGGACCTCATTGGTTCCACACTGCTGAGGAACATGACCATGAGTCAGATGGAAACGCTCAATACCCTGGCAGTTTCCCTGGGCGAAAAATCGAATGTTGTCTCTGCGGATGAGTTTTACAGACAGGTAATTGAGGCGGCACGTCGAAATGGCGGCCGCCTTTTGGTTTCCGATCTGGACGGGAAAATCACCGTGGATTCATATGATCAGTGGAACGGGGAACGGGTTACAGAGGCAGAGGTTTACTCGGTGATTGCAAGCGGCAGTCAGGCATATGGTTTCTATCCGGAAATGGAAAATGACAGAACAATCTGGCGCGGGCATTTCGCGTCCGCACTGCTTGACAGCAATGGCAAAAAGGTCGGCGTACTTGTCCGCATTGCAAGCATCCAGTCGCTGGTTGACGCGCTCAGGACAATGCGCACGCGTATGACGCTGATTTTTGCTGCTGCGCTGTTGGTGGTCGCACTGGCGATTGTCATGATCACGCGCCTGATGACCCGACCGATACATGAGCTCTCTGAGGGCATCCGTTCCATGGGCGAGGGTGACTTTACCCGGCGTGTCCGCGTGAAAGGAAGGGATGAACTGGCTCAACTGGCTGCTGCGTTCAACAAAATGGAGGATCAGGTGCAGTCGCTTGATGAGACCAGAAACCAGTTCGTTTCAAATGCGTCCCATGAACTGAAAACACCGCTGGCAACGATGAAGATTCTGCTTGAATCCATTCTTTACAGCGATAACATGGACCGTGCCACACAGAATGAATTCCTGAGCGATATCAATAAGGAAATAGACCGTCTGACCAGCGTGGTATCGGATCTGCTGACCCTGGCGCACATTGACAGCAAAAAGCTTACGCTGAAACGCGAGGAGCTGTATCTGAGCGATGTTGTCCGAGAGAGCGTGGAGCGGCTGATGCCCATGGCGGCAAACCGCAAGCAGACGATCAACGTCAGCATTGAGGATGAGTGCGAGATGGTTGCAGATGAGAGCAAGCTGGAACAGGTCTGCTATAACCTCATCGGCAATGCCGTTAAATATACGGGCAATGATGGAAAGATAGACGTCCGGCTGTTCAGAAACGGCAGGGATGCCGTGATGACCGTCAGCGACAATGGCATCGGCATTCCCGAGGAGGACCTTCCGCATATTTTTGACCGTTTCTATCGTGTGGACAAGGCAAGGACGAGGACGGAGGGAGAAGGCGGAACCGGTCTCGGACTGTCCATTGTCAAGCAGATTGTCAGGCTGCATGCCGGCACTGTGACCGTTGCATCCAAAGTGGGTGAGGGAACGGTGTTTACCGTTACCCTTCCGCTTATGAGCAGCACAGAGGGGGGAGCGCATTGAAACGAGGTATCTGCTTTGCACTGACGCTCCTTTTGACCATCACTGGATTTGAAGCTGTAAGATCGTTTGTTTCGCCGGAACGCATCATCCACGCATTATCCCGGCAAATGTCAAATGGGACGGCGGAAACGCCTCAGGATGATCTGCAGCCTGATGGCAACGAAATCAGGGATGCAGTGCTGTATTACCGCTTTGGCGAAACGGCATACCTTGGCATGGAAAAGACGGAGATCGACCTGAGGCGTGAGGAGACCATTGCGACCACAATTGTCGAGCGGCTCATCGAAGGGCCGACGATCGGGTATGACCGGCTCACCGGTCTGTTTCCGACAGGAACAAGGCTGATATCCGCTGTCAGTGACGGTACAACGGTTTATGTTACGCTGAACCATGCATTCCTTGACCGGCCGGATGGTGCGCCCCTGGACTGGGAGGACAGCGACAACTGGCGGCGGGAGGCTGCCCTGCGCCGGACGATGGCGCTGCAGTCCATCGTCCTTTCGCTGACGGAATATGCGGATGCCCAGCGTGTGCAGCTCTTTGTCGCGGAAATGGACGATGAAATCGGGCAGCGGCTTCAGATGGGCTGGTTTGATCCGGATATAACAGATCCCCAGGTATACCTTGGTGCCTGTGGACGGGATGAGCGAATCTGTCTCAGCGCGCATAACACGCTCAGAGGCATTATGACCGCTTGGCAGCAGCATGACTGGCGGAGCATGGCGCTGTTTCTGAACCGTGAGGCAGACGGCATCCATGAGGAGGAGGCCCTTTCAGAGAAGATGGAAGCGCTGGGCGTAGAGCTGCTGGAGTTCACGGTATCCGAGGGCGTTGTGTCGCTGGATGGAAGTCGGGCAACCCTGGTACTGGACGGGACGATTCAGAGTGCTGCCGGTGAGATCCTCCCGCTGACCCGGGAATCCTGCCTGCTGATCCGTGAGAATGACAACTGGACGATAGAACCGGCAACGCTGGACCGCCTTATGGTGCGTGATTAAGGAGGAGGGTAAACAGTGAAAACTGCTGCGGGCTTTGCAGCCCTCTGCCTGATCCTCCTCTTCCTGCTCTTTGGGATGAGCGGATGCACATCGGTCATTGAGGAAGGGAAACACATTGAAACCCTGCCGGAGATCAAAGCAGGGACAACCTGTCCGCTCTCAGATGAACAGGTCGCGGAAACGTTTACCGGCATTCTCTGCTTCCTGTCTGATGATGAGAATCAGCTGGTCCGCGTCTCCCGCGAGCTGACTATCCAGGGCGGCCAGTCCCGGGCGGAGGCGGTGCTTGACGCGCTGCTGCGTGGTCCTGAAACAGGCGAGCGTGGGACCTGGCCGAATGTAAGGGGGACGACCAGAGCGGAACTGGAGTGTTCTGGACAGATCGCAACGGTCCTTCTGCCTGCCCGTTACCGCGGCCTTGAGCCAGAGCGGCTGTTTGCGCTGCGGTATGCCATTGCTGAGTCCCTTCTGGCCCTGCCGGAAGTGGAATATGTCAATGTGCTCATCGGGGGACGCGAGGAAGGTGTTGATCTGGCAGGATCCATTCCTGCAGGCACCTTTACGCACCATTCCGGGAACCGGATTGATACGCTGTACGCTGGCTTTGAGGAA
This sequence comes from Clostridia bacterium, assembly GCA_017458865.1. Taxonomy (GTDB): domain Bacteria; phylum Bacillota; class Clostridia; order Christensenellales; family Aristaeellaceae; genus Ventricola. The sequence continues at coordinate 11,951 of JAFSZW010000463.1, read as the reverse complement.
ATCCGGACTGGCGGGAAGACATTTACAAGCCTTGCGACCATTTACTATCCGTCTGAGGACGGTGGCGCGCTGCTGCCGCATATCCGGAGTGTGCAGTTTGGGAATATCTCATCCATAGAGTATATGAACACGCTGCTGGAGGAGCTCGGGAATGGCGCGGATCCCGGACACGAATGGCCGGAGGTGCCAGACCCGCTCACCTATCTTGATAAAATGCCTGAAATCATCCGGGACAATAACGGGAAAGACAGGGTTATGACGCTGTTCTTCTCATCGGATGTTACTGAAGCGCTTAAAACTGCGGGAATCCGCAGAGAGATCTGGCTCGGTATGATCGCAGAAACGCTGCTCACCTTTGTCCCTGGCGTCGATGGACTTGAGGTCAGCATTGGCGGGAAACTCCTGACGGAGCTGAGTGCATTTGAAACATCCGGCGGAAAAGCCATCCGGTTTGATAACGGACTCATCGAGCGGACGGATTTCTCCCATCTGCTTGGTGCGACGGTTGTGGGCTACCGGGCAGATGAATCAGATGATAAACTGACGGCATTTGAAATGTGCATTCCTGCCAGTCAGGCAGAAAATGAGCACGCGATTCTGGCGGCACTGCTTGATGCTGATGTGACGCGCGGCATTATGCCATCAGGCGCCAAAGGCACAGATGTGCTGGCAATCCGGAAAGAACGGGAACAGATAGTGGTAAATCTTTCCGGTAAATTTGGAGAGGGCCTCATGGCACTCAGCAAAGAGGTCCGCAGGCTTTGCATCTATTCAATGGTCAATACGCTGACTGAGGGACAGAAGGATCGGGTTATTTTCTTCTTTGGCGGTACACAGCTCACATCTGCAGACGGACCTGAGCTGCGGGGCAGCTTCCTGCGGGCACCGGGCATGATCCGGGACGCACAGTGATTCTGTAATGTATGCAGGCAGTAAATACTGCCGGAAAGTGAGACTGCCAGATTCATGAGGCATGGAAACGGGAAGGAGTCACGGAATGGAACGGAACGATCTCTTTAAAGCGATTAATGAGGGAAAGATAGAATCCGTTTATCTCTTTTCGGGACCGGAGGCCTATGTGCGCAAACAGGCGGAACGGAAACTCATCGAAAAGCTGATTCAGCCGGGAATGGATATGATGAACCTGAACGTGCTGGTGGCGCCGACCGTTGATCAGATCATGGAAACCGCCGAACTATTTCCGTTTATGAGCGAATACCGGCTTGTCATCGTCCGGGAGCTGGCACTGCTGGGCAAAGAGCAGGAGAAGTCCAAAGGAAAAGACGATGCGGAGTCCAAGGGGAAGGGACGCAATACCGAGGATGATTCGACCCGCCTTATTGAGTATCTGTCACATGTTCCTGGCACGACCTGCATTCTGTTTGACGGCGGGGACGGCTTTGACAAACGGAAAAAGCTGGGGAAATACCTGTCCGGCCTGCCCGGGAATGTAAGTTTTGCGCAGCTTGATGGCAGCGAGCTCCAGAAATGGATTCAGAAGACGGTCAGGGAATATGGCGCGTCGATCACATCGGATGCCGGGGAGCGCCTGGTCTTCCTGAGCGGGCGGGACCTGACAGGCCTGCATACCGAGATTGAAAAGCTGGCAGCGTATGTGGGCGAGGGCGGCCAGATTGGCGAGCAGGAAGTTGATAAGCTGGCAACAAGAACCAGCGAAGCACAGGTGTTCGAGATGATAGATGCCCTGTTTGATGGCAAGACAGAGAGTGCATTCTCACAGGCAGACCGCCTGCTGAGGTCCGGCGAAAGCCCAATCGGCATGATTGCCCTGATTACCAGGCAGATCCGCCAGCTCCTGTTTGCAGAGAGCATGAACCAGGCGCACGTATCCAGCGCTGATATTTCAAAAAGTGTTGGCATCCCGTCTTTCTTTGTCCGCAAGACGCTGGCACGTTCCGGGAAGATGGGTGTATCTACGCTCAGACGATGCCTTGAACGGTGCATTCAGACAGATTACGACATTAAGCGGGGCAACCTTCGCGTGGATGCGGGCCTGGACCGTCTGATGATGGAAATGGCGGTCATTGCCCGGCGGAAGGCCGGAATTGCCTCATGAGGCCGGCAGGCGATAATTGTCATATGAAGACGTCCGTCACGGACGTCTTTTTTGAAAGCAGCTAAGCTTGGAACCGGGGAAACCTGTACATGGACGGGCGTGCCATAACTGTCCTGAACAGGCCATACCGGCATCTGACACGCTCAGTAATGCCGGCAGGCATGTATACACGGTGCCCATTACACAGCAACTTTGCCCTGATATGCCTTCTGTTTGCGTCTATGCGAGCTTTTTTGGCAGGGCTAAAAAGCCGCCTAAAAAAATGATAAAAAGATTGTTGGAAGTCTTGCAAGGCGGTAATCAGTGATGTATAATTTGCGCGAATTTCGGGGCGACCCCGGGATCAGGTTCGAATGAGCGAACAAATATCCGATTTGAGGTGTTATCTATGCGCTTTATCAAATGCCCAAGGTGTGAACTGAATTATATTCCTGAGAATGAGGAGTATTGTCCTGTTTGCAAGCGTGAGATGAAAGGCGAACGCCACGAGGAACCGATTGAACTCTGTTCCATCTGCAATGAGAATCCCGTTATGCCTGGACGCGATGTATGCTACGAGTGCTATAAGGAACTGACGCAGCAGCAGGGCCGTGTCAGTGCAAGTGAGGATGATGTCGATACTGAAGATCAGGACGTCGAAATCAACATGGAAGACGTGACTGATATCGAAGAGATCGATCTCAGCGATATCCCTGATACAGATGTGCCGCCGGAGATGGGTGAGCAGCTTTCGCTCGAAGAAGAGCAGAGCAAGGAACTCGAGATGGACATGGATGACGAGGAGAGCGAGTTCGAGGACAACTGATCTGAACCGGTGAATTAAGTGAACAGGAGGCGCTTTTGTGAGACTTTGGGCTATCGGGGATCTGCATTTACCAGGCGGGGACAAGAAGCCCATGGACATCTTTGGCGCTCACTGGAAGAATCACTTTGAGAAGATCAGTCAGGACTGGCGGGATAAGGTATCCGATTCGGATGTGGTTTTGATCCCTGGAGATATTTCATGGGCGATTACCCTCGAGAATGCGCTGCAGGATCTTGAGATGATCTCAAGGCTTCCGGGGACCATCGTGATTCTCAAGGGAAACCATGACTACTGGTGGAATTCTCTTACGCAGCTGCGTATGCGTCTGCCGGCAAACATGTATGCTGTTCAGAATGACGCCTTTCGATTCGGCAATCTGGTAGTTGCCGGGACGAGAGGATGGATGATTCCCGGCAGCGGAGGTGCCCAGCAGGACAATGTAGAGAAGATCTACAACCGGGAGGTCCTGCGTCTTGGCATGTCGCTTGACCAGGCCGCCGGCCTTGCCCGGGATGGATGCCCCATTGTGGCGATGATGCATTATCCACCCATTACAAAGGATACTGTCAGCACCGGAACAGGTTTTACAGAGGTGCTGACATCACGGGGAATCCGGGAGTGCGTTTACGGGCATATGCATGGAAATGCAATCATGAGCGCGTTTGTTGGCGTGTATGAGCAGGTGAACTATGACCTTGTCAGCTGCGATGCGCTGGGATTCGCGCTTAAAGAGATTCCGTTTTGACAACTGATGATGAGGACTGTCCATTGTGGCAGTCCTTTTTCTTTTTTGATAAGAAAGGAGGTGATAATTGTCATATGCCCAGGTGCGCACAGAGAATTTTGCAGGTGTGGAGGATGCGTGGAGAGCTTTAAAAACAGACTTGTGGTTTCTTTTGAGGAAACCTGGAATGTTAAAAAGCTTGGGTGAAATTGTTAAATTTTCGGATAGAAAAAAACAGGAAATAAGGAAGTATGTTGTGGTTAAAGCCGTAACTCTTTCAATATATTGGGGATAAGGGAGGCGAGACGGCTGAAAATGTTACAAATATGACAAAAATGTTAATAAATTATAACGATTAAGACGGAAAAAAACTTCGAACGAAGGGTGGTCATCTCTTGCGATGTGGAAGAAAATGGTATAAAATAGGCGGAAAAGGGAGCAGAGTGGAGTGCTAGGAGGGAGGTCATACGGTATGGGAAAATCCTTTTCCGGGTCATATGACCATTCTCTTGACAGCAAAGGCCGTGTGATCATCCCGGCATCGTTCCGTGATGCACTGGGCGAGAACTTCACAATTACCATCAATCCCAGCAAAACCGCAGTGGCCATCTATCCGGAGGAGATCTGGGAGGAGCAGCTTGAGCGCCTCAGAAAGATTAATCCAATGGATAAGACCGGCATGCAGTATGTCCGGTATGTCATGAGCATGTCTTTTGCTGAGAATACAATGGATTCCCAGGGACGTGTGCTGATTCCGACGAAACTTCGGATGAAGATAGGACTGACCAAGGATATTGTCTTTGTCGGTATCAATTCGTATATCGAAATCTGGGATTCGGAGAAGTACTATCAGAATGAATCCGCAATGGATGACAATTTCGAATCGTTTTCCGATTACGTTTATGAACAGTACAACTAACTGAAAATCACTGAAACGACTCAAGGTTGGGGGACTTTGGTCGAAGAGGGGGGAAACAGGGATGCAAAAGCAGACCGGACGAGGATCGCGCAGCAGATACAGTACTGCCGGCGCGGTCTATGATGAGCGGGAAGAACTTTATATTGCGAGAGAAATGGCTGGAAGCGCGAGGGACAAGCTGAGAGACAATGCGTACGCCACCCGCGGGGTGGAGTCCCCCGAACCGCTGCTGAATCAGCCGGCACGCCAGTCGGCGCCGGCTGCCCGTCAGCAAATGGGACCACTCGATGCCCTTTTGCGTGAAATCAGCCGGGACCGCCTGTCAGCAACACTGTGCGTGATCCTTTTCTGTCTGTTTTTGTTCCTTGGATATGTGTATCTCCAGAAACGTACAGTTATAGATAATGATCTTCGCGCCATTCAGGAGTTCAGGAACAAGGAAAGCTATTTCCTCGAGAAGAATGCTGAAATGGAACGTGCTCTGGCACTGGCAAAGAGCAGCGAACGGATTCGCAACCAGGCACAGAATTCACTGGGCATGCTGAGACGCGAAAAGGCTGAGGTCCAGGAAATCTATGTTCAGCTGCCGGAAAAAACGAATCTGCCGGGCGAGGAAGCTGCGGCAGAGGAATCACAGTTTGGATTGTTTGATGCATTGCTGAATCTGATCGGGGTCCTGCATCTGTGACAGGCACATGGTGATTCCAGGCAGGCTCGGAACGGGCACGAGCGGCTGCATGTGGCCGGGAAACCGGCAAGGTACAGCTGTCCGGAGACGGAAGCGATTGAAGGAGCTTGACTATGCAACTAGCAGAACTGATACAGGATGTCATTGAGGTAAAGGAACTCTATCAGGTCCCAATGGATCTCGAGATTGATATCCTTACTGCTGATTCCAGGCAGAAATGCCAGAACGGCCTTTTCTTCTGTATTCCTGGCGGTCGTGTGGACGCCCATGATTTTGCGCCTCAGGCGGTCGAAAACGGCTGCGTGGCATTGATCGTTGAGCGGAAACTGGACATGGACGTGGCACAGGTGGTTGTGACGGATACCCGTGCTGCGATGACGAGGATTGCCGCAGCATTTAACGGGCATCCGGAAAAGCGCATGCGCCTTGTTGGTATTACCGGTACCAAGGGGAAAACGACCACAACATACCTTTTCAAGAGCATTGCTGAGGCTGCGGGGATCTCCTGCGGCATTATTGGGACGACGGGATGCATTGCCGGCAATACCAAGCTGCCGAGCAAGCTGACAACGCCTGACCCGATTGAGATGTTCTCCATCCTGCGCGTTATGGCGGATGCAGGCGTCAAGATCGTCTGTATGGAGGTCAGTGCGCATGCGCTGTACCTTCGCAAGCTGGTCGGCGTCCAGTTTGATGCGGCCGCCTACACGAATCTGTCCCAGGATCACCTGGATTTCTTCGGGACACTTGATAACTACTTCGCTGCAAAGTGCATTCTGTTCAACAGCGGCATGGTGAGAAATGCTGCGGTGAACGTGGATGAGGAAACAGCCGACCGCGTCATTGAGAACCTGACCTGCCCTTACGTCACGTACGGAATCAGTGCGAAGTCCGATCTGTATGCCAGGGATATCGAGATTACCGAGAGCTCGGTTTCATTCATGATGAAGCTGCACGATGTGCCGGGCGTGCGCGTGCATCTCCTGCTGACGGGCATGTTCAATGTCTACAATGCACTGGCCGCCAGCTCCCTTGCCATGATCATGGGCTTTTCCATTGACCAGATCAAGGCCGGTCTTGAGTCACTGGTATCAGTGCCTGGCCGGGTCGAAATGCTGCCGACCAATACACCGTATCGAATGATCCTTGACTACAGCCATTCGCCGGATGCGCTTTCAAACATCCTGCGGACGGTTCGTGAATTCTGCCGGGGCCGCATCATCCTGGTGTTTGGATGCGGCGGCGACCGGGACAAGGGCAAACGGCCTATGATGGGCAAGATCGCTGGTGAAATGGCGGACTTCTCCATTCTGACCAGCGACAATCCCCGCTTTGAGGATCCAATGGCTATTCTGAATGCCATTGAGTCGGGCATCCGGCCGACCGGCGCAGATTATGAGGTCATTGAAAACCGGCGCGAGGCCATCCGTCAGGCGATGGAGATGGCTGTTGGCGGGGACATCATTGTCCTGGCCGGCAAGGGTCACGAGACGTATCAGGACATCCAGGGCGTCAAACATCCTTTTGATGAGAAGGAGATTGTTCAGAGCCTTCTGGTTGAAATGAAAGAGGACGAGATCTAGAAAGAGGCAACGGATGAAGTACGTAGCAGCGGCAGTCTTTACAGCGTTCATCTGCGGGATAATACTGGGACGGATTCTGCTTCCTGTACTCCATAAGATGAAATTCGGCCAGAACATCTATGAACTGGCTCCTGAGGCGCATAAGAAGAAGCAGGGAACGCCGACAATGGGCGGCCTGGTCATTGCAAGCGCAGCGCTTCTGGCTGTCTGCATCATGGCATTTTTCGTCCCAGGTCCAAAGCAGCTCTTAATCGCTGTCCTTCTGCTCGGACATGTCAACATGGGCATCGGGTTTGCAGATGACATGACGAAGATCCGGCACAAGGAAAACAAGGGCCTGACACCGCGGCAGAAACTGATCATCCAGACGGTCGCGGCGATCATTTTCGCTGTTTACTGTTATATGAGCCCGCTGGTTGGCTCCGTCATCCGCATTCCGTTCCTCAGGACGGAGGTGGATCTGGGTATCTTGTATATTCCGATCACTGCCTTCATCATTGTTGGCACGACGAACAGCGCCAATCTGCTTGATGGCCTTGACGGTCTGCTGACATCAGTTGCCTACGTCGATTTCGCCTTTTTTGCCATTCTGGCAGTGCTTGCCGGCGATCTGGCACTTGGTGCCGGATGCGGCGCACTGGTCGGTGCATGCTTTGCCTTCCTGTTCTATAACGCCTATCCGGCAAAGATGTTCATGGGCGACACCGGATCAATGTATATCGGCGGTGCAGTTTCAGCTGCCGCGGTTGTCATGCGGCAGCCGCTGATTCTGCTGCTGGTCGCATTCTGGATGATGATGTCCAGTCTTTCGGACCTGATCCAGTTTGCCTATTTCCGGGCTACCCACGGCAAGCGGATTTTCAAAATGGCACCGATTCACCACCATTTTGAACTGTCCGGAATCTCGGAGCCCAAGATTGTTATGATCTACAATGTGACGACAATACTGCTCTGCCTGGCGGCGCTGCTTGGCGTCTGCTGAATATGAAGACAGAGCAGTTGACATATCTGCTGCCTGAACAGGTCGGAGTCGTCTGACCTTGCTGGTCGCTGTGCGGACGCCCGGACAGGGTGGACATTTTCCTGCCTGACCGGCTGTGACAGCAGCACCGTCGATAGTTGTGCGGCGGAACAATGATCGGCTGAGTGCCGAAGGAGTGACATATAATGGAAAACTGGAACGGACGGCATGTTCTGATCGTCGGACTTGCCCGCAGTGGCGTGAGTGCAGCAAAGATGCTTACAGATCTCGGCGCGGACGTTACGGTAAATGATATGAAAACGGCTGAGGCGCTGGGGGAGGAAACCATGCAGCGCCTGGCTGAGATTCCCTGCAGACAGGCGCTTGGCGTCTCGCCAGAGGGGCTTCTTGACGGGATGGATATGCTGGTCATCAGCCCTGGCATCGCTTATGCGAAGCCTTTCGTCCAGGAGGCTGTGCAGAAGGGAATAGAGGTTATTGGGGAACTGGAATTAGGCGCACGTGTACTGCACGGGCGTCTTGTCGCCATTACAGGGACCAACGGAAAGACGACGACAACCACACTGGTTGGCGAAATCTTTAAGGCGACTGGCAGACATACGCTGGTGTGCGGGAATATCGGCTATCCCATTACTTCCGAGGCACTCAGCATGAAAGCGGATGATGTCACTGTGGCCGAGGTCAGTTCCTATCAGTGTGAGACCATTTCTACATTCCATCCGGATGTGGCTGCGTGCCTCAATATTACAGAGGACCATCTGGTGCGTCATGGAAATATGGAGACCTATATTGCCATGAAGCATCGTATTTTTGAACGCCAGACGCGGCATAACGCGGCGGTATTCAACTACGATGATCCTGCATGCCGGAAGATGGCAGAGGATCTGAGGGCCCACATTGTCTGGTTCTCAAGGACACAGAAGGTGCCCTGCGGTGCTTATGTTGACGATGATATGGTGATGGTACTGTTTGACAAGCCACATGCCGTATGCCGTGTCAGCGAAATCCGCATCCCTGGCCCGCACAATCTTGAAAACGCCCTGGCAGCTGTCGCAATCACCGGCGCACTGGGCGTTCCGACAGAGACGATGCGGGAAGTCCTGCGTACCTTCCCGGGCGTTGAACACCGCATTGAGACGGTTCGGACGCTTGACGGCGTGACGTACATCAATGATTCCAAGGGAACCAATGTCGATTCAACCCAGAAAGCGATTGCTACCATGACAAAGGATACGGTGCTGATCCTGGGCGGCAGTGACAAGAAGGTTTCTTTTGATCCTCTTGCGGAAACGCTGGCAGCATCTCCGCAGATCATCCACTGTGTCCTGATCGGGGATACGGCGGAGCAGATCCGCGCTGCCATGGAGGCAAAGGGCCTTCATAACTACACTATGGCGGGGTATGATTTCGATCAGGCACTGGCCATCTGCCGGAGCAAGGCAAAAAATGGCGGCTGCGTCCTCCTTTCGCCTGCCTGTGCAAGTTTTGACATGTTTAAGGATTTCGAAGACCGTGGACGGATCTTCAAGGAGAAAGTCAATGCGATGAGCTGACGATTCCCACCTCCTTTCTTCGCTGGGACTTTCTGAATCCGTTGAGACCGCAGGACGTATGTTGCCTTGTCAGGCAATGGCGCGGTTATCCGGGATATTTGAGGAAAGGAATATGAGCAAAGGGAAGAAACTGAAGGACTACGGGATAACGCTGATGATCATCCTGTTTGGAATTTCACTGATTGCTGTTATCCTCTGCCTGTATCTGTTTAAGATACGGAATCTGAACGTGGTCGGGAACCGTACCGTTCCAAAGGCAGATTTCATCGAATTAAGCGGCATCAAGATAGGCGATAACTACCTTTTGCTGAACAAGTCGAGACTAAAGACCAGAATTGAAAGCAACCGGTACCTTAAGTTTCGCTCGGCCCAGCTGGATTACAGCGGTACGCTGACGCTGCGGCTCAATGAACGTCATGCGATGGGGATCCTGGTGCGCAACGGATTCTATTACGTCATTGATGAAAATGGCGTGGTGCTTGAGAACTCCGGCCCCAATATGCCTGAAAACGTCAAATGTCCGTTTGTATTTGGCCTGAATCTTCCGGATGCGGCGAAAATCCTGGCAGGTGAACCGGTTGGGGTTATGGACAAAGAACAGCTGGTTGCTCTGAGCAAGGTGCTTAAGGCGCTGGATGAGACGAACATGCTGGGAAGGACAGCCTCTCTTGATATCGGGAATCTTGACAATATCTATATCATGACAACCGAGCAGGCGCAGGTTGTTCTGGGACAGGCAAAAGACCTGACGGTCAAGCTGGTTGTTGCCAGAGAGGTCCTGCATCAGCGTCAGGAGATGGAAAATCTGACCGGCGCCCGCATTGATATCTCCAATGGCTATGAGGCGCATTATATCCCTCCGGTTTTGCCGACGGTTACGCCCGTTCCCACGGCTACGCCGACAATTGAACCGGCTGAAACACCAAAGAAGAAGTAATGGCTGGGATCAGCCGTGGGATACAGGGCATGATGGGGCATAAGGCGGTCAGATGCACCGCTCCATCGGGGGTATAAAGACCACGGTTGCACAAAAAAGGTGAAGATAAAAGCCAAATGAGGGGACCGGATAACAGAAAAAAGACGGAAAGTCTTGAAATGAATCAATAATTCGGTTAGAATAGAGCGAATGATTTTGGGATGACGTGTTTTTATGCCATCTGGGCACGAAAAAACGGGAGATAAATACACTATGAGCAAAAAGCCAACCGCAGTTTTGGATTTCGGTACCTCCAAGGTGCTTGTTTTGCTGGCTGAGGAAGCGGTCAGTCGGACCGTCAGCATCACGAGTGCCGGTATGGCCGAGTATGATGGCTTTATGAATGGACAGTGGAATGATCCGGAAAGCGTTACGGATGCCATTGCCAGCGCCATTGAGGCGGCTGAGAAAAAGAATAATACACATATCCGGGAGATCTATGTCGGTGTGCCCGGTGAGTTTGTCCGCATCTATGTTGTTGAAGCCGGCCTTGCACTGCAGGGTGCAGATCCGAAAGTGACGGCGGATGATGTGGAGAGACTGCAGCGTCAGGCGACTGAAATGCTGCAGCGGCCAAGCGGTGTGATCATTCACCGGTCGCCTGCCTGGTTCAAGGTGGACGGCGGACAGAAGACACTCGAGCCGGTTGACCAGAAGGGATCCATGCTTGACGGCATGATCGGATTTGTCATTGCCGATCAGTTCTTTGTCAACGATGTGAGCGCACGCCTTAAGCAGCTGGGCATCGGCGTCGAGGGGTTCTATTCATCCTCTGTTGGTGAGGCCATGCAGATCGTTCCTTACGAGGAACGGGATCATACGGCTGTCCTGATCGACGTCGGTTATCTGTCTACTGAGATCATGGCCATTGAGGGCGACTCCATTGTCTGGCAGAATATCGTGCCCTGCGGCGGTGCGCATATTACGCTGGACCTCGCAAGGGGCCTTGAGAAGGATTATGAGCTTTGCGAGCGCATCAAGCGCGCCTATTCATTCGGCGGACCGAAGAACGCAAAGATTGAGGTCCAGGGCGACGATGGGCACATGGAGACCGTGGATGGTGAGATGGTTTCCATGATCATTGAGGCACGTGTGGATGAGATCCTTGAGCTGTGCCAGGATGCCATTGAAAAGAGCGGCATCCGGCTTGGAAACTGGTCGAACATCTACATCACCGGCGGCGGCCTGATGCTGATGAAGGGCGCACGGGTATATGCGGCAAGCAAGATGAAGTATAATGTCCGCGAAGGAACTGCGAAGATGCTCAAGATGAAGCAGCCGCAGATCTACGCCAGCGGCAGCGGTCTCGTTGAACTTGTATTTAACACCTTAGAACAGCAGGAGCAGGATGCGGGTTTCCTGGATAAGCTTCGCCGGCTGTTCCGGAAATAAACACGAACGGAAAAGGGGGATTTGCCTGTGTTTGAGATTGAGATGGAAGAACGGCCGGCGGCATCCATAAAGGTTGTTGGGTGCGGCGGAGGCGGCGGAAACGCACTGAATCGGATGATCGAGTTTGGCGTGAACGGTGTCGATTTTATTGCCGTCAATACGGATGTTCAGGCACTCAGAACGAGCAAGACAAGTAACATTATCCAGATTGGCGAGAAGCTCACAAAGGGCCTCGGCGCAGGCGCAACGCCT
>JAFSZW010000462.1 GCA_017458865.1 Clostridia bacterium | reverse complement strand
CTCTCCAGGGCTTCGACTTCTGCCTGTCCGGCATACCCGCCCTTTTTGATTTCCTCTGCTGCCTCTTCAATCGCGACAGCCGCACTGATCAGCTCGTCCGCTTTGCTCATGACATCAATGATTTCCATGATGTCAGAATCGGAATCAACCGTGTCGTAATCGAGCGCGGCGCGCTTAACATTCAGATAGAATGTTGAGCTCGGCAGCTCATACCTCGTACCGGATTTCAGCACAATCTCAAACGGATTCAGCCCTGCGATTGCGGTCATCTGTTTGGTGATCTGCACCGTTACGATGGGTACGTCATTTTCAAAAGAGAGCGTACAGCTATTGGAGATGCCGTTCCCGTCAAGTTTCGTTCCCCTTATCGCCGCCGTTATATCATTCTGCGGCACTTCCAGTTTTCCCTGGCTTGAGAACAGTGCCAGCATGATCTTCTGGTCTGAATCATATTGTGAGATATGGATGACGAGCGGAACGCCGCCAGGTACCATATCAAGTGAAAAAGGTCTTTCAAGCATTCCGCTGTCACCTCACAGTAAGGATTATGGTAGGACTTACAAGTACACTACCCCCGGATGAAACCGCAATCTCAAAGGGAAAACAGCCGATACTGCCTGTCATTTCCCGGGTCAGGTCAACTGTCACCTTTGGAATTCCGTTTTCAAAAGAAAGGGACGCGGCACCGTCCACATCCCCGCCATGAAACGATGCCGCAGCGCCATTCGGTACACTAAGCGTGCCCTCTCCGGCAAACAAAGAAAAAACCAGCCTTGAGCTGGAATCATTCCTGGACGCCCGGATGATCAGCGGAAGCCCGCCGGGCACAACGTCCAGATCATATTTTCGCGTAAGGATCACGGCTTCCCCCTCCTTTACGCTGTTTTCTGCACGACCAAAGTAAACGGCTGGACCGTAATCAGGTCGTACTCTTCATAGTTTTCCTGAGTGATCGTATCCTCTGTATCGATGATGGATATTGTGGCGTCATATGTGCCATCTGCCTGTGTCAGCGTACCGACACGGTCTGCGCCAATCTTCACAACGATGTAGTCAAGCGCGATGCTGGATACAGGCAGGACAGAGAACACCTCAGTGCCGTCCGGCTTGGTCGCTTTCAGAATGGCTGTTCCATCCGTCAGCATGACAGCGTCATTGGCGGCAATCCGCAGCGTGATATTCATCGCGTTCGACCCCTGCTTGAGGTGGATCGTCGGCGGGATATCTCCGGGCTGGATATCCAGATCCTTCACAAGGAAGAGCATTTCAGTCATCTGCTTTCACCATCCATTCGAGCACATACATGTGCTTACTGGTCAGATCACCTGACGTAAAAACTTCCTCAGGAATGCGGTAGACATCCACTTCATGTTCGATTTCCTCATACTCACGGATCGCATCGCTGAAAGCCTTTGCACCGTCAGGCGTGAACTCAAACTTGCCGTTTCCATCATCCGTCCCATACACCTGCAGCATACGGTCCCGGACTTCCATGAACTCCTTGCCTGCATCCATCAGCTTGCGCAGGTTGTGTGCACACGCATAACCAAGTTTTCCCTTTTCATTCACTGAACCAAGCGCCTGAATACTGTCCCAGATTGTCTTGTTGGTAAGATACATATGTCGTCTCCTTTTTCTTTGTCGATTCTCCCGTCATACATTTGTTCTGCCCTTATCTGCATGCAATTGATCAGCCCTTATCAGCAAAAGAAACATAGGGCATGTCAACTTGCTGGCTGATATACCGCAGCCCAGTGGACATAGATTGTTCCCATGTAGGATGTGTGGATATTTATCGTAAAGCCTGTTCTGCTGATATTTGACGCAGACAGCCATGTCACCCTCTTGTTCGGGTCAACGGCAGTCAACAGCACAACAGGCGAAGCTGTGAATGCCTCAGGAAAGATCACGGATGCGGTCTGGGTACTGTCTGTCGAGCAGACAATGGTCTCTATCCCTGTCTTGATCAGGCTTGTCGCCTTGACGGTTGATCCTGCGATCACTGTTGGATAGGCTGTGCTGCCCAGGTATGTGGTGCTTCCATACACCTGCACCGGATTCGTCGTGCTGGCCAGGAATATCCTGTCGGTATTCGACATATACATGGCAAGGTGGTATGATCCGCTTGTATCTTTAAAACTGAGGCCGGTTGTGTTGTCAAAGTACGCGTTGGAATTCGACAGATACAAACCAGCAGTTGCTGTTAGCGTTCCGTTTGCTGTCGCGGCTCCGGTCATTGTCAGCGTACCGCCCATGGTCACATTACCGAGGAACCTCGCCGTCGAATAGAAGATATGCCGCTCATCATAGCCCAGTTCCTGGCTGCTCAGGCCGAAGTTGATGATGTAGCTGGCGATATAGGAACCCGCCGTTGTTTCATACCTTCCGAAAAACATATAGCTGGCATCCTCTGCCAGGTACATGCCGAGTCCCCTCTTTTGCGTATTCGCACCCCATGCGCCACCGCCAAACTGTCCATAAAGCGTGCTGTCATAGAACATCCGAAGGTAGCCTGAGTCCAGCATGGATTTGTACATGCCATACTCCGTTGTGATCGTGCCGCTGAGAGATGCGTTGACGAGTGTTGCTGACACAGCAGTCAGCGCTCCCTGGTCGGTTACAGAGAAGGGATACACACCATTCTCTGCCGTACCAAGCGTGATGCTGCCCTTTGTCATGGTCAGAACGCCCGTTGACAGGTTGAATGTCGTATACGAATTGCTGTCCTGCAGGATTCCGGATGTAATCCGTGCGGCTGACAGACTGCCTGCCGTGATGAAATCGGCATTGAATACACCGTCTATTGTCCAGGCTGAGCGGTAGGTGGAGCCAAAATCCGTTGAGAACCCTATCCCCGCCTGGTTCATTCGGATGATATTCTGGCTGGTCAGCTCTGTTGACGCCGACATGATCAGCAGCTCTTCCGGCAGGCCGTTTGCGTTAAAGTTGAACTTGATGAATCCGCCTTTGCCGCCGGTAATCTTGCGCGTCGCTTCGTTGATGTAACTGGTCAATACGGATTCTGTTGAGCTGATCTCTGTCTTTACTGTGTTGTCTATGTCAGCT
>JAFSZW010000461.1 GCA_017458865.1 Clostridia bacterium | reverse complement strand
TTGCAGCGGTTATTATCGGTGAGGTGGTTCTGGGGAAGGTTTTCCATAACTTTGCCCTGAAACTGCTTGCGGTCTCCATCGGTGCCATAATCTACTACCTGGTCATCCAGGTTGTCCTCTGGCTTGGACTGAATACCAACGATCTCAAGCTGCTGACAGCACTGGTCGTAGGCATTTTCCTTGCCATCCCGCACTGGCGCAGCCGTCTGGCCAGCAACGCGCATGCAAAGAAGGAGGCGTAAGGGATGCTGAAGATCAATCACATTTCAAAGACATTCAACCGGGGCACCATTACAGAAAAGGTAGCACTGCAGGATGTCAGCCTTACGCTTGCGGAAGGGGATTTTGTTACTGTTATTGGCGGCAACGGTGCCGGAAAATCCACCATGCTCAACATGGTCGCCGGTGTCTATCCGGTGGACTCGGGAACCATAGAGATAGCCGGACGGGATGTCACGCATCTGCCGGAGTACCGGCGGGCTGGACTGCTCGGGCGGGTCTTCCAGGATCCCAGAACGGGTACAGCCGCTACCATGAATATTGAGGAGAACATGGCGCTGGCCCTGCGACGGGGCCAGAAACGCGGTCTTCGGTGGGGAATCTCCAATATGGAGCGTGCCATGTACAAGGAGCAGCTGCACAAGCTGGGCCTTGGTCTGGAAGAGCGGATGAGCAGCAAGGTTGGACTGCTTTCCGGCGGCCAGCGGCAGGCACTGACCCTGTTGATGGCAACGATACGGACGCCGAAACTTCTGCTGCTTGATGAGCATACCGCGGCACTGGATCCCAAGACAGCAGCCAAGGTGCTTGAACTGACGGACCAGTTTGTTACGGAGCAGCATCTGACGGCGCTCATGGTAACGCATAACATGAAGGATGCCATTGCGATTGGGAACCGCCTGATCATGATGAATGCCGGCAAAATCGTCGTCGATGTATCCGGCGAACAGAAGAAGTCCATGACCAGAAAGGACCTCATGGATCTGTTTGAAAAGGCGTCTGGTGCTGAACTGAATAATGACCGCATGCTGCTTTCCTGAGCACGCTGCGGGGTCTGGTACTGGCTGTCTGCATCGGCCGTTAATGGTATCTGCGCACCGGTCCTTTCAGGTCAGACTGAAAAGAACGAAATACTGACTGGATGCCCCGTCTGGGACAACACACTGACTGTGCTGTTCCGGACGGGGTTTTTAGTGTGTAGTTCGTCATTGCTATACCGTTATTCTGATTCAACTGTGAATTGTATCTTTGCGGACAGGAATCGGGGCATTGAAGCCCAGAATATCAATGAGCTTTTGATCAGAGTCTGATCAGGCCTGTTCTTCATGGACTGATGCTTTTCTTTCGGGGAACTCAGTGAAGTGCAATACTGACGATTCAAATGGAAAGGAATCAATAATTTCGACGAATGGTTGCAAATCGGACAGGGAGGGTATTTTTACAGGCTCCAGATGGATCGTATTCGGATTACCACGTGTAAAAAAAGAAAACCGGTGTCTACACCGGTTTTCTGGGAAGAGCAGAACCTACTGGTCCGCCCATTTGTGCATCAGCTGGCATTCTGTGGCTGCAATGCCCGGCCAGACATCCTCACGCAGTGCGCAGAGGTGATCCAGCTTCTCACGGAGAATCGGGAAGAGGTGCGGCCAGTCCATGACGCCCTCGCCAAGCGGCCGGTTCTCCCATTTGCCTTCGCTGTTGAAGACGCCGTCCTTGATATGCAGTGCGCAGACTTTATCTCCGAAAATAGAGAGTGCGCGCTTAAGGATTTCCATCTGTGCTTCGGGCGCGATGGTCTGCGGCGTAATCAGGTTCGCCGTATCCAGTATGATGTTGAGATGCGGATCATTGACATCGCGGAGCAGGCGGCCGGCCAGTTCGGGCGTGTTCAGCGTATGCACGGCAACTGGCTCAATACCAACAATGGCATCGCATTTTTTCGCGGTTTCAATGACGCTCTTCGTGAAGTCCAGGAGACGGAGATAGGCAGCCTCGCGCTCACTTTCCGGAAAAGTGAAGTGAGTGGTTTCGGTACCGACACATCCGGCGCCGAGCAGCTTGCTGGCCTCAAGGGCGCGGGAGAATCGTGCTTTTTCGGCGGTCAGCTTGTCAGGATCGCGGTCGCTGGCACTGACATAACAGCCCATGACGGGGATCTGGATGTCTTCCTCCGCGAAATATCCACGGATTTTTCCGAGCATTTCGGGCGTCATGTATTCGTTTTCCGGCTTTGGAAATGCCTTGGTGAAGGCGAGCTGAGTGGCCTTAAAGCCGTTTTTTGCAATTTCTTTTGCGAGTACGTCCGGTTCGAGACGACCGAAATCATGCCCGCGCATGCCAATGATCATCGTGTACCTCCTTAAGCGCTGAAAGGATAATGCTATCCGGTTAGATTTTGTGAATTGAAAGGGTCTTTCGTTAGTATACAGGAGTAAACTCTTTTTTACAAGCGGTTTTGCACGTCGCGGCGCGGGAGGCATTGCCTGTCAAGAGCAGGTCTGGCAGTACATCGGGCGGCATGCGCAGATGTCGGATTCAAAAGGATCGAATGTCTGATCATGACAGACGCTGTGGGATTTTCTCATGGTTGAGCTGGACCTGGATGCTGGCTCGTGCCTGCGGTTCTGTGTAGAACCTTGCTTTGAAATGCAGCCATCTGCATATGAACTGCAGGGGTTGTTGCTTGAAAATGGCACTGTGATAATTGATTCCAGGACGGTTATATGATATTATCTGACCTGCCAGTGTTCCCTGGATAATCGTCATTCAGATGCCAGGGAAGCGGACAGCACTGAGCTGCGCGCCCGGAAGATGGCGCTATATGTCGGCCTGCTTGCAGGGTGGCGATAACTGATTTATCACGTTTGTATGAGGTCAGCCGGTGCGGATGACATGCAGTGAATTCAAATATTAAGATATGGAAGGGAGTGGACTGCAGCCGCAGTCCGAATCGACAATGGATATACAGCGGATTTTAAGTGCAGTGGATCATACACTGCTCAAGCAGGAGAGCACATGGGATCAGATCCAGACAATCTGTGAGGATGCCATGCATTATCATACGGCAACGGTCTGCATTCCGGCCAGCTATGTAAAGCATGCGGCCATGTACATGCGGAATCGTCCGGACAGAGTCGGCGTCTGCACAGTGATTGGATTCCCGAACGGGTACTCCACCACGGAAACAAAGGTATTTGAGACGAAAAATGCTGTTGAAAACGGTGCGGATGAGATCGACATGGTCATCAATGTCGGCTGGGTAAAGGACAAAAAGGACGAGGATCTCCTGAATGAGATCAATGCTGTCAAGACTGCCTGCGGAGCAAAGCCGCTCAAGGTGATCATTGAGACCTGCCTGCTGACGGAGGATGAGAAGATCCGCATGTGTGAGATCGTCTCGAAATCCAATGCTGACTTCATCAAGACGTCTACGGGCTTTTCTACCGGCGGTGCGACGTTTGATGATATCGCCCTGAT
>JAFSZW010000460.1 GCA_017458865.1 Clostridia bacterium | reverse complement strand
TATTCCTTTTCTTCGGTGAGGATGAGGAAACCTGCTCAACAGGCGTTCGCGCGGCGGCTGCGCTGCTTATGTCACGCGGCATTGAACTCGAGTATGTCCTTGACGAGGGCGCAGGGGATGTTATGGACGCAGCGGATTATGGTGCGCCCGGCGTGCTTGTGTGCCCTGTCGGCCTCTATGAAAAAGGGTATGTCGACATGAAACTGAGTGTGCATGCCCCTGGCGGACACAGCTCAAATCCCTTTCATGGCACGTCGCTGGGCATACTCGCCATGAGCATTGCAGCGATTCTTTCCCATCTGCCTGAGCCGCATATCAGCGACAGCGTGCGGGAGTCCCTTGAAAATCTGCGGCCTGTGATTACGGACCAGAGGATGCTTGACATGCTTAACCGCGGAGATGATGCGGCGCTTATCCGGTGGTTCCTTGAACATGAGAGCCTTTATCACCTGGTGCAGACAACGGCTGCGCCGACGATGATAACGGGCGGCTCTGCTGCCGGAAATGTCATGCCTCAGGACATGGAGGCGGTCATCAACTTCCGCCTGACCAATTATGATACGCCTGAATCGCTGTTGGCGCACTGCCGGCAGCTGGTAGACAGGCAGGTCGAGTGCTCACTGGTCCAGCAAATTGGCGCCTCAAGACCGTCTGATTCCAGTGCGTACGGCTACCGGATGCTGGTGCCGGTACTCAGACACTATTTTGACCGCCTGTTTTTCATCCCGGCACAAAACCGGGGCGCAACGGATTCGCGGCACTTTGAGTGCATCTGCCGCTGTGTCATGCGATTTGGTCCGTTCCTTGAGGATGAGGAAGTCTCAAAAGAGGGCATCCACGGAACCAATGAGCGGATCTCGGTACGCGCGTACCTGCAGGGCATCCGCGTGCTGACGCGCCTGATGGTACAGACCTGCTGAGGCATGCAGACAAAAGATTGGAGTAATACATGAACGAACGTCTGTGGGGAATCCTGGTCGAGTCATTCCCCAAGCTGCTTGGATACGGCATTCGGGTCACGGTGCCGCTGACGATTCTGTCGTTTACACTGGCACTGGTGATTTCTGTTATTGTCGCCCTGATTCAGTATGCGGATGTCAAGGTGCTGAGACAGATCTGCCGGTTCTACATCTGGATTATCCGCGGCACACCGCTGCTGGTTCAGCTGTATCTGGTCTTTTACGGACTGCCGAGCGTCGGCATTGTCCTCGACGCGTTTCCAACGGCTGTGCTGGTCTTTGGCTTTAATGAGGGCGCGTATATGGCTGAAACTGTGCGCGGCTCCATGGAAAGCGTTTCGCGGGGACAGGTTGAGGCAGGATACTGCGTCGGTCTGAATTTCCTGCAGATCATGATTCATGTGGTGCTCCCGCAGGCATTCCGTACGGCATTCCCGGCACTGTCCAATTCACTGATTTCCATGCTGAAGGGCACATCCATGGCTGCAACGATTACGGTTATGGAGATGTTCCGGCAGGCAACGGTCATCAATGGCCGTGTATATGAGTCGCTGGGCCTCTATGGCGAGGTTGCCCTGATTTACCTGGCGTTCTGCACGCTGCTGACGGCTTTGCAGCACTGGGGCGAGCGGAAATTGTCCAGCTATGGAGGAACAAAGGCATGATGCTTGAAATCAAAGATGTGAAGAAGCGGTTTGAGGATCACATGGTCCTGGACGGCATAAGTCTTGATGTAAACAAAGGCGACGTGGTTGCTATCCTGGGCCCCAGCGGCTCAGGCAAGACAACTTTTCTCAGATGCCTCAATTTCCTCGAGCGGGCAGATTCCGGCCAGATGTTTTTCGAGGGGACGCGCTACGATCTGAATACTGCAAAAAAGTCAGAAATTACGGCACTGCGGCGCAAGACAGCGTTTGTCTTCCAGAGCTACAACCTGTTTCTCAACAAAAATGTTCTCGATAATGTCATGCTCGGCCTGACGCTGGGCAGTAAGATCCGGAAACAGGACGCCCGGGAGATCGCCGTTGAGGCACTGCGCAAGGTTGGCATGGCAGAACGGCTGACAAGCTATCCGTCCCAGTTATCCGGTGGACAGCAGCAGCGCGTTGCCATAGCCAGAGGGCTGGCACTCAGGCCGGATATCATCTTTTTTGACGAGCCAACCTCGGCACTGGATCCCGAGCTGATCGGCGAGGTGCTTTCCGTCATGCGCCAGCTGGCGGAGGAGGGGATGACCATGCTGGTCGTAACGCATGAGATGGAGTTTGCCAGAAATGTATCCAACAAGGTCTTGTTTATGGAAAACGGGCATGTGGTTGAAAGCGGTCCGTCCCATGATTTTTTCAATCATCCGGCAAGCAGCCGATCCCTCGAATTCGTCAATTCTCTTTCCAATTTCGCCTGATGGCTGCTACATGTCCCGGTCAGTTTCTCAGAAATTGTAAAAACTGTATGATTGCAACTGGTCACCAATCCCATCCTGCCTGGTGGAATGGGATTGGAGGACCTTTTTCATTTCATGCGGCACACTCAAAAAAAGCGATATAAAAGGGGGTGATAAAACGAACAGGGAGAATACGCGCTCTCTCTGATAACAGGAGGCTTGTCATCTGCGGTGCCAATGGGACAGGCCTGTGCATGGATGCCTCTGCAGCGCAGGAGTTGCCGGGCTCTGCATTGCCTTAAAGAGGCGCACATACTGTGAAAGCCATGGATGAATCCCATCCCAAGTTGTCCTGGGAAAGCTCAGACTGAACATCCGCAAGTTTTTGCTGCCCTTCGGTACTGCAGATTTGCCTGTCCGGGATTATGCAATGTGCAGCTTTCAGGCGTCAGATGGATCGTTTTTGGAAGATGCTTGGCAGAGGGTTTTGCCGGTAACGGTATGCATTTTGCAGAAGGACCCAAATACGCACAAGAAAAAAGTGAAAATCAATTGAAAACAGGCTGTTGGTCCTGTATAATTGATACATCCTAATAATCACCATTGGAGGTAAATGACTATGGGAAATAATGCGATTGTCGGACAGAGCGGAGGACCAACATCAGTAATCAACTCAAGCCTTGCCGGTGTTCTGCAGGCCTGTCAGATGCGCGGCGCGGAGCATGTATATGGCATGCTCAACGGCATTGAGGGACTGCTCAGTGAACGGGTTATGGATCTCTCCGGAAAGCTGGGATCCGCGCTTGAAATTGAACTGCTCAAGCGTACGCCGTCTTCCTATCTGGGAAGCTGCCGCTATAAACTGCCGGACTTCATCAGCGAGCCGGAAGTCTATGAGCGCCTCTTTGCCATCCTGGACAAGCTGGATATCGGCTATTTCTTCTATATCGGCGGCAATGACAGCATGGACACAATCTGCAAGCTGAACGCCTATGGCCGTCAGGTTCACAGCAGCATCAAGTTCATGGGCGTGCCCAAGACGATTGACAATGACCTGATGCAGACAGACCATACCCCGGGATACGGTTCTGCCGCAAAGTATATTACGGTGGTTATGAAGGAACTGATCCGTGACGCGACTGTGTATGGCAACAAGTTTGTGACCATCGTCGAGATCATGGGTCGCAATGCCGGATGGCTTACTGCAGCCGCATCGCTGGCGCGCGGTGAGGACTGCGAGGGCGTTGACATGATCTGTCTACCTGAGGTGCCGTTCAACGTTGACAACTTCGTTACGAAGGTCGAGCGGATGCAGAAGGAAAAGAAGTCCATCGTCATCGCGGTTTCAGAAGGTGTCCGCCTGCCGGATGGACGCTATGTCTGCGAACTGTCGGATGACGCACGCTTTGTCGACTCCTTTGGCCATCAGAACCTGACTGGTACCGCGCGGTATCTCAGCAACGTGATTGCCAAGAACCTCGACACGCGTACGCGTTCGGTCGAGCTGTCCACGCTGCAGCGCTGCGCAGGCCATCTGAGCAGTCGCACGGATATCACGGAGGCGTATCAGGTTGGCGGTGCCGCGGCAAAGGCGGCCTTTGAGGGCATTTCCGGCAAGATGGTTGCACTCAAGCGCATCTCCAATGATCCGTATCAGTGCACGACGGAACTGGTTGACATCGAAAAGGTGGCCAACTTTGAGAAGAAAGTGCCGCTTGAGTGGGTCAATGCCTACAAGACGGATATGACGGCAGAATTCCTGTCCTATGCACGGCCACTGATTCAGGCGGAGCTGACGCCGATCTATATCAACGGCACGACGCAGCATATCATTCGCAAATAATGTCTGTTCCCTGCAGCGGGATTTCCCGCTGCAGGATTGTACATGCATGAGAGGAGGTTCTTATGATGGCAAAGAGATGGACGGCAATTATTGCCGTACTGCTGCTGGTGGCAGTGGCTTTTGCAGCGACTGCTGACAGCTCAACCTGGAAATGCCCGTCCTGCGGGCGTACAGGGAACACGGGCAATTTCTGCCCGAACTGTGGTACCTCAAAGCCTCAGGATTCCAGCTGGATCTGTCAGAAATGCGGAACCAAAAACTACTCCAACTTCTGCACGTATTGCGGTGCATCCAGGTCATCCGGATCCCAGCGTTCGGTGTACGGCCTGGCAACCCAGAAACTGGCGATCAACAGCGGTCCTGGAACGAAAAGGTATTTCGAGGAGCTTGGCACTTACGATGTGAAAGGCGAGTATGTGGAGATTCTGGCACGTGCACATGACCCGAACAATGATATCTGGTGGGTGAAAGTTCAGATCCCGGGGAAAACGGTTACCGGCTGGACGGGCCTCAAGCGCTTTGACCAGAGTACCTTTAATATCAATGATGTGCCGATTGAAGTCTGGTACTGATAAAAAAACAGGAAATGCCAAAGACCGGCATTTCCTGATTTTCGCTTATAGCGTCAGATGACACCCGGATGTCCTTGATTACTCGTCCTCAAGACGGGTGATCATGGCAGCCATGGCATCCACGCTGTTGAAATTGGCGGGGATGATTTCAGTGGCGGGAATGGAGACGTCAAACTCGTCATTGAGTGCACCAATGAGCTGGATGATGTCCAGGGAGGACAGATATCCGTCGTCTATGAGTGTGGTGCAGGTGTCAAAATCAATATCATCCTTGATATCCTCAAGGATAGAGATGATCGTATCGCGCATAATTGACTCCTTTACAGATTGTTTAGTATGACATCAGCCCCCTGTGGGGTGATGCGGCAATGCCCATACGCTTTGGGCGGACCCTTTGCCGGGCGCGTCTAATTGTAACGGAAATGCCGCAAATATGCAACTGAAATTGTATCCATAAAGTCACCTCTGTTTGGCATCCAATTTCAAAGCTGGGCTTTCATTATGTTGTCGCGTAATAAAGCTTTTTCGTTTTTCTTCCTTTTATCATTCTCTCATTCCACTTTTCTGGCCCAGATGGTTACGGTTCAATCGAAGTCATGAATCAT
>JAFSZW010000459.1 GCA_017458865.1 Clostridia bacterium | reverse complement strand
GCAGCGCGGTAAGGCACCGGGCGTGTGTTGCTGAAAGGCTGTAGGCGTCCCTGTAGGTGCCTTTCAGCTTGATGATGGATTTGATTGAGCTTTCGATGAGTGTTGAAAAACGTTCAAAACGACTTTCTTCCATGATACGGTCTCCATAACAGGGGTTCCTGCGGGCAGTCAGATGCTGGTGCATCCTCGGGATTCTTGATTTGAAAGGACAGGTATGGTAGACTAATCCGGCCATTGATCCGGACAGAGAGGGAGGTACGGGGAATTATGCGGTCAAGGGAATATAATCCGAAGCGGCTGCTGCTTATAGCGGTTTTGCTGCTCATGGTGTTTACGGCTGCCGCTGCGTTTGCGCAGATCACAGTGCAGGCGGACATGTATCCGGTAAGCAAATCCGGATGGTATTCAACAAAGGAAGAGGTAGCTGTATACCTGGCAACGTACGAGCGGCTGCCGGGCAACTACATCACAAAGAAGGAAGCACAGGAAAGAGGCTGGAATGCCAGCAGCGGCAATCTGTGGAAAGTGGCGGACGGGTATTCCATCGGCGGTGACCGCTACGGCAACTATGAAGGCAATCTGCCGGATGCCAGAGGACGGAAATGGACGGAGTGCGACATTGACTTTGGCGGCGGACGGCGCGGCGGGAAACGCATTGTTTTCTCAAACGACGGCCTGATCTTCTACACAGGCGACCACTATAATACCTTTGATGAAATCGTGGTCGTATTCAGCACACAGACAGCCAGTGCGAAACCGGCAAAAACGCCCAGGCCCGAGACGGCAAAGTCCGTTTACACTGACAGACAGCCGGTGTATGGGGAATGCTATACTGACTGGGAAGACGTGGCTGCGTATCTGCTGCAGTTTCAGGAATTGCCGGTCAATTACATTTCAATGGATGATGCGAAGTCGCTCGGGTTCAGCTCGAAAAAAGACAATATGGGTGATGTAGCGCCTGAGTTTACCATAGGCGGAGGCGTTTTTGCAAATCGCGAAAAACTGCTTCCGGAGGCGTCCGGACGGACCTGGTTTGAGTGTGACGTCGATACGGTGAACGGGAAACGGGGCAAGCACCGGCTTATATACAGCTCAGATGGACTTGTCTACCTGACGAGGGATAAGTACAAATCATTTGTCCGGGTGGAGGAGAAATAAGATGAGAAACGTTGAGATTGATTGTCGTAACATTACATCCCCCAGGGCGCTTCAGATCTTCCTGCAGTACCGGATGGATTATCCGGACTGGTACGGGCGGAATCTGGACGCACTGTATGACATGCTGACGGAGGATAACCGCCCGGTCTGTATCACATTTGTCACGGATTCAGGTATGAACCCGGAAATGACGGAATACATGCAGCGCCTTTGCCGGGTGCTTGAGGATGCAGCGGGCGAGAATGCATCGCTGACATACCGCCTGATTAAAAAGTGAATACAAAGCAGCCGCCATCCAAGGATGGCGGCTGCTGCTGTTATTTGATTCCAACCGGGATCATATCACGCGTCTTGTCATCGATGATGAGGACCTTAACCTTTTTGTTGGTATCCGTGATATTCCAGAGCGCCTCGGCATTCATGCCGCCATCCTGTGAGGCACGGGCCTGCACGCAGATGGTACCGCGTGTCTGCTTGCTTCCCAGGTAGGTTTCGAGCATGGAGTAGTCTGAACCGTTGCGCTTGGTCGTGGGGATTTCCTGGAGATAGACATTGTTGTTGATGCGGATGGTGTACCGTGAATAGCCTTTCTGTTTGCCGACGTATTCGGTGACACCGCGGCGCATGGCAATCCGGAATTCGCCGGCAGGCGTCTCCCGGTTGAGGTTCTCAACGGTCGGCAGTCCGGTGCAGACAAGGCAGGAACCGATCCGCTGGCCGTTCATGTAGACGGTCAGGGTCTGAGTCCGCTTGTCGATGACAAATCCGTAAAGCGTATTGACGTCGGACAGCTTGAGTTTGGCAGTCTTGATGTATCCACGGACAAATGCGCCATCCTCATTCCGGTAAGCCTCAACGAGAGACCAGCCGTCATTTCTTGTGACCAGAACGTTTACGCCCTGGGAAGTGCCGGAGACGGTGCCGATCTTCGCATGATTCTTAT
>JAFSZW010000458.1 GCA_017458865.1 Clostridia bacterium | reverse complement strand
GTGGAATGAAACCTACTGGCGCTATCAGGAACTGAAAGCGGTCATGTCTCGCCCTTCGCAGGGCGAGTGGATTGAAACATCATCTCTCAGTCTTATCAAAGCTCCACAGTAGTGTCTCGCCCTTCGCAGGGCGAGTGGATTGAAACCCATATTGCTGTTACCACGGCATTCCCGGATACCGTCTCGCCCTTCGCAGGGCGAGTGGATTGAAACGCTTTTCCAATCACCTGAGAAGAGGAAAAAACAGCTTGCATTTTTGCTAATCAGATGCTATACTGGCAAAGGTTTTAAACCAATCCTGCGCATGGGGTGGAAGCTGTGCCGCAGGATTTCTTTTATCACAAATCAAGCAAATCGTTCAGAGTCAATTCTTGCGAAATTTGCAGACTGATTAGAAATCGCATACTCGCATCATTGTATAATCGCGTTAGCGATTTCGTTTTTTATACGTAAATTATAAGGAGAACACATAAATGAAATTAGGCGTTGTAGGACTTCCTAATGTTGGAAAGTCAACCCTGTTCAATGCGATTACAAAGGCGGGCGCGGAGGCGGCAAACTATCCGTTCTGCACGATAGAACCGAATACGGGCATTGTTGCTGTGCCGGATGACCGTCTGGATAAGCTGGCGGAGATGTATTCACCGAAAAAAAAGACACCGGCGGTGATTGAGTTTGTCGATATTGCCGGACTGGTGAAGGGCGCAAGCCATGGTGAGGGACTGGGCAACAAGTTCCTTTCACACATCCGTGAGTGCGAGGCTATTGTGCATGTGGTGCGCTGCTTTGAGGATGAGGATATCATCCGGCATGCAGACAGCACGGATCCGAAACATGATATCGAGACGATCAATCTTGAGCTCATCGCTGCGGACCGCGAAACGGTTGCCAAGCGGGCTGAAAAGGCGGCCAAGCTGCTGAAGAGCGGCGAGAAGCGGGCACAGGAGGAGGCAGCGCTCGGTGCAAAGCTGCTGGCGCATCTTGACAATCTTGAGCCGGTGCGCACATGCGAGATGAACGAGCGGGAACAGGAAATCGCAAAAGAATGGTTTCTCCTTACGACCAAACCGGTGATTTATGCATGCAACATCAAGGAAGAGGATCTGGGTAAGCCGGAATCCGAACTGCCGGGGATTGCTGATGTGCGTGAGATTGCGGATGCCGAGCAGGCCAAGGTCCTGGTCATCTCTGCGAAGATCGAAGAGGATATTGCGCAGATGGATGAGGAAGAGAAGCAGATGTTCCTTGAGGAACTGGGCATCGGCAAGAGTGGACTGGACAGGCTCATTTCTGAGTGCTATGACCTGCTTGGCCTCATTTCGTTCCTGACCGCTGGTCAGGACGAGTGCCGCGCGTGGACAATCCGTAAGGGCACCAAAGCACCGCAGGCAGCCGGCAAGATTCATACGGATTTTGAGCGCGGCTTTATCCGGGCGGAGATTGTCTCGTTTTCTGACCTGGTTCGCGAGGGAAGCATGAACGCGTGCCGCGAGAAAGGCCTCATTCGCAGTGAAGGCAAGGACTATGTGATGCAGGACGGCGATGTGACGCTTTTCCGTTTCAATGTCTGAGCATAGCCGGCGGGAAACACGCATTTGTCGGATATGGACGGTGGAGGGGCAGCTTCGCAGGTGCCCGTATAACAGACGGAGAACTGAAAGAATCGCCACCTGGACTGTATGCGGCGATTCTTTTGTGTATATGTAAGGGTGGCATCATAGATGAGAAAGCATACGCTGTTTATTGTGCTTGGCGCGGCGTTTGTCCTGCTGCTCCTGCCGTTTTTTCTGGGGGTGACCGGTGCGCATCCGGCGACGGATGATTTTACGTTTGCGACCTATACGCATTCGACTTATGTCAAAACAGGCAGCATTCCGCACGTAATCAAGGACGCGATTTCCTATACGCTCAGGACCTGGCGGGACTGGCAGGGAACGGTAACCGGCGTGCTCTTTATGGCCATCAATCCGGCGGTCTTTTCCCTTGAGGCATATGGATGGCACGCAGCTGTTCTGCTGGTCCTGCACCTCCTGGCCTGGGCTTTGTTTCTGCATCACTTTCTGGCTGTCCGCATTGGTCTTCCCGGCAGGATGTGGCTCCTGTTTTACCTGGTGCTCGCGCCCTGTTCGCTGATCTTTCTTCCGGACATTGTTGAGGGGATTTACTGGTACAATGGAGCCTGGTTCTATACAGGTGCGCAGGCTGTGTCGCTGATGACGCTTGTCCTTTGCGATCATGTTGCGCAATGCAGAAGCCATGACAAATACAGACTTGGGCTGGTTGGCTGTTTTCTGCTGCTGTTCGCTCTTGGAATGGACAACTATATTACGGCCATGATGACCCTTATGGGCGTTCTCATGCTGGCACTGGTCCGGGTGTATACGGATAAAGGCCAGGAGCGCGGATACAGTATAAGGACGGCATTTGTGTAGATCATTCCAATAGCGGCCGGTCTGTGCATTTCCGTTATTGCACCGGGCAACAAGGTCAGAATGGCAGTGGACGGTGCGCACGAGGCGGGCATTGCCTGGCTGCTTTCCTCCGTGTTTGCGACATTCCAGGCCGGGTTTTTCTATACCGGCCGCTTTTTGATTAAGACGCCGTTGCTGGCATTCCTGCTGGTGATAACGCCGGAACTCATTCTGGCTAGAGCAGGCCGCATGATTGCCGGCAGGCGGATTCATCCTTTGCTGGTGATTGCCGGCTATTTTCTGGTTTTGTGGGGCATGCTGTTCCCGCATATCTATTCATCCGGATATGCTGGGAGCGGCAGGGTGATCAACATGTATCATGACTATGTCCTGATTGCCCTTCCCGTGGTGCTCTGTCTCTGCATGCCGGATCCGGATGCAGGGGACAGGCTGAGAAACTTCGGCAGGGCCCTGCGGATTCCGTTGAGAATTGCAGCATCGGCAGCGCTGCTCCTCTGCCTGGCACTGGGACAGCAGAACAACTATGTTAAGCTGGTCACGGATCAGGTGACCGGCGTACAGGCGGCGTACATCGCACAGTTCCGGCAGGAATATGCCATCCTTGAGGCGGCACAGCCGGATGATGACGTGGTGCTGCCGCCCTGGCAGGTTCAGACGTTGACCGGCAAGCCCACGGCATATGTGGATGCCTCTGTCTGGACCAATGAATCGATGGCGAATTACTTTGGGGTTCGAAGCGTACGCGTGGGCGAATAGTCCGTCGTTTGGCGGGTAACCGGGCAACTGTACCCGGTTATGCCATTACGCTTTCAGTATGCAGACGGTGCGGACTTGTTTTGCAATGAATGCCTGAAGGATTCAGATTGAACTGAAAAAACTATACAGGGGGTAACATAATGAAAATCACAGGATTTCGTCCGTTGATTGTTACAAAGGAGCCGGAACAGGTTATCAGGACGTTTGAGGCACTTGGCTTTGTGAAGCGTCATACCAAAGCGAACATTGAAGAGGGTGCATATGCGGCGGTTGCCATGAAGGATGCCAACGGCAATCGTCTGAATGTGGCAAGAGCAGATGTGCCTCAGGATATGACCGGCATCGCGATCAATGTTGACAACTTCCAGGAGGCCTACGATTTCTTTATCGGAAAGGGATTCATCGATCCCCGCGGGAAAGAAAACGTTACGGATACAGGTTCATCCAGAGCTACCATGCTTTTCGCACCGTCCGGATTTGCAGTCGCTGTTTCTGAACATATCAAAGAGCGCAATTAGCAGGCACCATGGGGAGGGGCAAGTGGACAGTCCTTCCCCATTATTCTGGATTTATAATCCGCTGGATGAAGCTGCGAGTCTCATAGCATTCGTTCGCCGGCTGCGACGACAGGCCTTTCAGTGTGCGGAAGGGCAGGAATGGTAAAACGGTATGTGCCCATATTTGGAGGTTTAAGATGAAAACGGTTGTCATTACCGGGAGCACCCGGGGACTCGGACTTGAGATGGCCAAATGCTTCAGGGCAAGCGGCTTTAATGTCGTTGTCAATGGCGTCAATGAAGCGTGGCTTGAGGCGGCAGTTAAAACCTTAAGGGATTGTCCCGGGGCAGGTGCTGTTGAGGGGTTCCGTGCATCCGTTGTTTCTGAGGCAGAGGTTCAGGCACTGGCATTATTTGCAGATGAGACCTTTGGCTGTGTAGACATCTGGATCAACAATGCGGGCGTCAATCAGCCTATGAAGCCCATGTGGGAGCTGACAGCCAGGGAAATAGATGCTGTTTTGTCCATTGACCTGCGCGGGACAGTCCTAGGGAGCTGCGCGGCTGTCAAAATGATGGAAAAGCAGCCCACCGGGGGCTTTGTTTACAACATGGAAGGTCATGGCAGCAATGATGCGATGATACTTGGACTGAACATGTATGGTACCAGTAAGCGCGCGGTGACCTATTTCACGCGGGCGCTGGCAAAGGAGCTTAAGGAGCGCAACAGCAAGGTAAAGGCCGGCAGGCTGTCCCCGGGTATCATGATCACTGATTTTACGGTGAAGGCACTGGGCGGTGAGCAGGATATCGATCTGCCGGAAAAGACGAAGAAGTTCTACAATCTCATTGGAGATTACCCGGATGTCGTGGCGGATTTTCTTGTCAAGGGAATGCTCGCTAACACGAAGAACGATGCGCATATTCAGTGGCTGACAGGACGCAAGGTGGCATGGCGGTTCATGACAGCAGGATTCAGAAAGAGAGACTATTTTGCAGGACCCGGGAAGCCCGGTAAACCCTGATTTCCTTGCGGAAACCGGGCTGACGGAAATGCAGATCGGGCGGATTGTATACCTCGTCGGGCATCGCCATACTTTCAGGGATATAGATGGTCTGGATTACCAGATTCTGGTGGAAGCAGACTATATAGCCAATGTGTGCGAGAACGCTTACAGCAGGGATAATGTCCGAAATTTCAAGAACACGATCATGAAAACAGACAGTGTGAAGCGGATCGCAGCGTCCGTTTTTATGTTGGGAAAGTGACCGCATCAACATGGCGGCCATCCATTTCGGGTTCGAGGTTATTGGATAGAGCTGATTTCATGTCGATTTCAGTCGTACAGGGTGGATCATCCAGATCAACCGGTCTGTTGATTGCTGGCTCTGCAAGCGCGTATTTTACAGAGCTTTT
>JAFSZW010000457.1 GCA_017458865.1 Clostridia bacterium | reverse complement strand
TGGACGGGCTGCCGTTCCGATCTGTAATCAGATAGGAAATCTCGCCGGCAGCGAAATGACTGCCCTTGTACAGATGATGGTTCATGATCAGTGCACCGCCGATCATTGTACCGAAAATCAGCACCATGCCATTGGACACATCCTGAAGGGCACCATTGGCTGCCTCGGCAAGTGCCGCGCACTTGGCGTCATTTTCAAGGTAAACCGGCACAGGACACCGTTCCTGCAATGCCTGTCGAAAGAAAAAGTCATCGTTGTATCGAAGCGCGCCGCCCATAACGACATAACCGTTTTCTGAGTCAATGATTCCTGGCATTGAAATCGCTATGCCCCTGCACTCAGGCGCTGCATCATACAGCCGGCCGATGGCCTCAACCAGTGCCTCCCGGCCTGTCTGCGGGGTTGGTACGCTGCCGTGGGTCAAAAACAGATCGTTTTCGCCCATTTCCGCATACTTGATGGATGTCCCGCCTATATCCACTGCCAATACGGACATGTTGTCCCCCGCTTTCATTCGTTCAGCCGATCAGGTCAGCCATGGATTTGTTTTCCCCGACTGCACCGGCAAAGTCATGCACAAAGCCCATTACCGCGCCGTCTATCGCCAGATTGTTTACAAAGGCATCAATAACGGCAGGCGCACAGGTAACTGAACCGATTCCGTAGGTACACAGCTCCAGCACCTGCTGACTGTTTTTGAACGATGCAGCCAGCACCTCGGTATCCATATGGTGCCTGACCAGGATATCCTGGATCTGTTTTACGATGCCGACACCATCATAGCCCATATTGTCAATGCGATTTACATACGGCGCCACATAGCTGGCGCCGCTCTTGGCTGCCAGATAGGCCTGCAGCGGCGTATAGACAACCGTGCCACAGGTCCTGATTCCCTCCTCCTGCAGCAGCCGGATGGCCTTGAACCCCTCAGGAACGGACGGAATTTTCACGATGGTATTCTGCCCCAGGAGACGTACAATCGCCCTTGCATCTCTTACCATGCCCTCCGCATCCAGCGGAACCGCCTGGGCAAAGATGATTCCATTGTCACCGATAAGCGCCCGGATCTCCCGGAGCACGCTGACCGGATCTTTTCCGGTTCTGGCAAGAATGGTCGGATTGGTGGTTACCCCGTCTACAGGATAGAGATCGCACAGCCGGCGGATCTCGCTGGTATTTGCATCATCTATAAACAGCTTCATGATTTGCCTCCCTGACTTACAGTGTCTGCTCGGTTCTTGCAATGATATCATCCTGGGTTTTCCGGGACAGCACATTGAAAAATGCACTGTAACCGGCAACACGGACGATGAGGTCCTTATGCTTTTCCGGATGCGCCTGTGCATCCAGGAGTGTCTCGCGGGATACGATGTTGTACTGGACATGATAGCCATGCAGCCGGTTGAAGAATGTGCGGATCAACATTTCAAGCTTTTGCTTGTTCTCCTCTGTGGCGAGCATCTGCGGCGTCATCTTCTGGTTGAGCAGGACACCGCCGGTAATCTTCTCCGTCCGCAGCTTTGAAACAGACTTGAACACTGCGGTCGGGCCGTGCGTATCGGCATTGTGTGCCGGGCTGCAGCCCTCCGCCAGCGGTTCATGCGCGTTGCGGCCGTCCGGCGTCGCCATGGTTCCCATGCCCTGGCCGACGTTGGCGCTGATGGATGATGTGCCCGCATACCGGATGCCCCCAATAGGTCCCCGGTTATACCGGGTATTAGGGTATTTCCGGATCTCATCCAGGTAGGAATCATACGCCTCTACAACGAGCTGGTCAACACTGTCATCATCATTTCCGTACTTGGGTGCGTCATTGATGAGCATCATCTGAATGCGCCTGTTTGCCGGCGATTTGAAATCGTCAAGAATCGCGTCCCAGAGTTCTGCAGGCTTGATCCGCTTCTCCTCGAACACCAGCTTGCGGATTGCCGCAAGGGAGTCCGCCATGTTGGCGATGCCCACCTGAAGGCCGGAGATGAAGTCGTACACTGCGCCGCCTTCCTTGATGGTTTTCCCGCGGCCGATGCAGTCATCTGTCAGGGCAGAACAGAGGATATCCGGCACATCGCGCTCAGACGCCTTGTCAATGGCGTTTTCCACGATGACAGAATAGCGCGTGATCTCGCGAACGGTCCCATCCCAGGCCGCCAGCAGTTCCTCATAGCTGGTCATGTCCCTGAAATGCCCGTAGCCCTTGGTGAAGCGCCGGCCGGAGGTCAGATCCACACCGTCATTCATGGCGCACAGCAACATGCGAGGGAAATTGATGTAGCTCATGCCTGTGCAGCGGTATCCCCACTTGCCCGGCACAGCCGTTTCAACACAGCCAATGGCGCTGTAGTTGTACGCATCCGCCTCACTGACGCCCCAGTTGATAAATGACGGAATGATGATCTCATCATTGTTCAAGGCCGGCATGCCGAATCCGAGCTTCATGACCTCAATACACTCGTCCAGGAAGCGCGGATCAATGTTCCTGTGATAGCGAACCGTCAGGTTCGGCTGCGTGAGGCGCGTCTGGGCCACGGAACGCAGGACCAGGTAGCTGAGTTCATTGACTGCATCCTGCTTATCCGTCGTCTGCCCGCCGATGGTCACATTCTGGTACATGGGCGAGCCGGCGGAGGACAGGGTATGCGCCTGAGAACGCACCTTGTTGATCGTCAGCGTCTTGATCCACAGACATGTCAGCAGTTCAAGCGCCTCATCCTCTGTGATCCGGCCGGATTCAATGTCGGCCTTATAATACGGGTACATATACTGGTCGAACCGTCCAAAGCTGAGGGA
>JAFSZW010000456.1 GCA_017458865.1 Clostridia bacterium | reverse complement strand
GAACGAAGTACAATGATGCAAGCGATGTCATGCCGACTACCGGTGCAAAGAACGGCCTCAAGCTGGCTGACCTCACCGGCAAGAGCTATGACGATCCCAACTGGGACAAGCTGCTTGACCAGCTGAGCTTTGATGACATGGCTTCCCTGATCAATGTCGGCGGCTGGCAGACCATAGCGGTTTCGTCCGTTGGCAAAGTGGCAACCTCCGACTGCGACGGCCCTGCAGGACTCAGCAACTTTATTACCGGCGCCTATGGCAGCGCATATCCGGCAGAGGTCCTGATGGCTCAGACATGGAGCAAGGATGTTGCCTATGAAATCGGCACGTCAATGGGTCAGGAATACGCGGATGCCAACAACTTCGGCTGGTATGGCCCCGCCATGAATACCCACCGCAGCGCATTTGCAGGACGCAACTTTGAGTACTATTCCGAGGACGGCGTGCTTGCCGGCATGATTGCATCTGCTGAAATCAACGGTGCAGGCACAAAGGGCGTTTATCCGTATATCAAGCACTTTGCGACGAATGATCAGGAAACGAACCGCTGCTCATTCCTGCTGACCTACAGTCCTGAGCAGGCGATCCGCGAGATCTATCTGAAACCCTTTGAAATTGCAGTCAAGAACTACACAGGTACCGCACTGGCGGCCATGTCCGCGTTCAACTGGATCGGAACAGAGCCGGGCTGCGCAAGCGATGCACTCCTCAACAAGGTTCTGCGCGACGAGTGGGGATTTGTAGGCATGGTCGAGACCGACTACAATGGCTCCTATGGCTATCAGATTACGGATCACTGCATCCGCAACGGCAATGATCTGATGCTCGGATTCAACGGCGCAGCGACCAATGTGCTTGCCGATCAGAGTGCGACCGCTGTTAAGGCAATGCGCCAGGCATCCAAGAACATCCTGTATACCATTGGCAACAGCGGCTACTACACGGTTAATGATGCATCCAAGGGTGGTCTGACCAACATGCAGAAGATTTTCTACACGGTCAATGGCTGCACCGCGGCTGTCGTGATCATTCCGCTGGCCATCGTCCTGATTCGTTTCTTCAAAAAGAACAAGAAGGCCAAGGCAAAATAAGGAAATGCCGGGGACAGCGCATCGGGCGCAGATCTGTCGTTTCATTTAGCAAGACAGGTATCAGGTGTCCCCCGATTCTTCGGGGGACACACTTGTTTAAAGCATGGTCCAAGCAGACATTTGGACCAAATCAGTCAGATACGAGGTAGAATATGAGTAGTTTTGCAGAAAAGCATCCCAAAGCGGCACAATGGATCCGTGAGGGCGGTCTTTTCCTGGTTTTCAGTTACCTGGTAACCTTTTTTAAGTGGGTCCTGCTGACATTCCTGCCGAATTTCTTCCATGGAATTGTCGGGGATGTTGCCTGGACATGGCCGGGAATCAATGTCGAGGTTTTCGGTGTGCCGCTGACGCTTGCGATTATCGGCAACAGCCTCGCGGACGGCGGTCTCGCCTTCACACTGGCCAACTTTACATCCATCATCATCGGTGAGTGCATCAACTTCCCGCT
>JAFSZW010000455.1 GCA_017458865.1 Clostridia bacterium | reverse complement strand
TCTTAACACAGGCGGTCCGGCTATTAACAGTCGGACCGCCTTTTCATAAGCACACCTGAAAGAATCCTTTTTTTCGTGCCATTATTGCTGGTATTCAGCCTCCAGCATGGATTTTAACTTGTTCAGTTCTGAATACCTGCAATTATTCAGAGAAAATATCTTTATCTGATGGTACATCCATCCCCTCTGTTTTACTCAGCAAGGGAACGCTCCGCATCGCCGCGCATTCCATTCATTGATGAATAAAATCCGCTTCTGAGCGGCTTAACCTCGCATCTTGAAACAAAGTCTACACGCTTTCCCGTCTGCACTGCCTCATCAATGCCCTGAAGGATTTCCTGACAGTGCAGGCCGTATTCCTTGCTGAGACGGTTCTTCCGGCCCTTGCGGATTGACCAGGCGAGCTCTGCCACGCCTATGCCCCGGTTTCCATAGAAGTCGAAGGGCGACTTCTCCGGCAGCATGTTGATGCCATTGTATCCATGCGTGAACGGCATGGTCACAGGCTCAGACTCTGGACGAATCAGCGTGACTTTCCCGCCGAACGTATCAGGATTGCCAACCTCCATCGCTGCCTCAGTGCCATTAAGCTCAATGCGGCTGCGCTCGCCGCCAACAGCGTTTCCATTGAAATGCACACTGACCAGTGTGCCGGATTCGAATTCCAGCGCTGCCGTGATGAGATTGTATCCGGGGATCGTCCAATTGTCAGCATTGGCGTCATCAAACAATAGCTGCTTCTCGTGATAGAGCGCCGGTGCACCGAAACCGCAAACGGATTTAACCGGGCCCAGCATGGTAATCAGGGCACCGATATAGTAGATGCCGACATCATACGGAATGGCGCCGCCGTCCTTTTGCAGGAACTTGAACGCCTCTGAGTTAAGATTCTGATTCCGGGTAACGGTGACAAAGCCTGATGTGATCTGTCCGGTCAGACCACAGTCAATCATCTTCCTGGCCGTCTGGATGCCTGCACCGAGACATGTATCCGGTGCAACACCAATCAGAAGACCTTTCTTCTCTGCCAGCTCAACCAGCTCCCGGGATTGGCTGAGATCTGTTGTAAACATCTTTTCGGTGAATACATGCTTGCCGGCTTCAAGCATCTGCCTGATTACACTGTAATGCGCTGTCGGCCCGGTCAGGTTGACAACCAGTTCGATCTCCGGATCCGCCGCAACCTCATCTATGGTCATCACGCGCTCAATGCCGTACATTGCAGCCTTTTCCCTGGCTGCTGCCTCTGTACGGTTGCAAAGTGTTGTGAGATCAATGATGGAAAACAACTGTTTCAGATTTCTGATGTAGATGTGGCTGATCATACCGCATCCAACAACCGCGGTCTTTACTCTTCTGATGTTTCCGTCACTCATGATTTGTCCTCCCTATATTGCTTCGTTTGTTCTACCGGAGTCCTGTATGCTATATCACGTGTTTGACTGCGTATTTGGCAGAAGGTTTATGACGGACTGTTAAACGGTCCATCTGAACCCCCTCTATCCCGCAAAGCAGGCACTTGCTCTCTGTCTCAGTATATCAGTAGACAGGCAGATTTGGCAATATAAACAGTCAGGTGCCCGCCTGAGGCAGCATCCCAGTTGGCACGTCAGAGAGGCACCGCAAAGAGACTGCCTGGCCGCACCAAGCATGCATATGAAAGAGACCGTCACAGGAAATGACGGTCTCATGGAAGGAGGTGAATACAGGCTTTTCAGGCCTGCACTTATCACCGGTTTATTCCTGCACTGAACCAGCCAGATTGGCTGCCTCACGTGCATTTATCTTCTTTTGATTGATCAGCGATAAGATAACGACGCCGACTGCGACAACAAAGAATCCAATGGCAATCGGGTAGTTTACGATTGCGCCAAAGTTGCCCTGGTTGAGGTCCATGAAGCGGACAAAGTTCTGCTCGCACATCGGTCCAAGGATGAGCGCAAGCAGGATCGGTGAGAGCGGGAACTCATACTTGTTCATCAGCCAGCCGATGACACCGAAGAATACGCAGACGCCGACATCAAAGACGTTCTTGTTGATCGAGAACGCACCCAGGAGAGAAACCACCAGGATGATCGGATACAGCATCCGCTTCTCAAGCGAGACGATCTTGGCGAAGATGCGGACACCGGCACAGCCGACCAGCAGCATGGCCAGGTTTGCGAGCATCAGTGCGGCGAAAACCTTGTAGACGGTCGGCAGCTCGGATACGTACATCATCGGTCCGGGCTGGATGCCCTTCATGATGAAGGCGCCAAGCAGAATCGCCGTAACGGAGTCACCCGGCACACCAAGTGAGAGCAGCGGGATCATGGCACCGCCGGAACAACCGTTGTTCGCGGATTCAGTCGCTGCAACGCCGTTGGGAATCCCTGTGCCCCACAGTTCGGGATGCTTGCTGATGCCCTTGTTGAATGCATAGGAGACAAACACCGCGATATCACCGCCGGCACCCGGAATGGCGCCGATGAATGTGCCAATCACACCGCCAGTTATGATGTTCGGGAAAATCTGTCCGATGGTCTTCCCATCCGGCAGCACGCGGGTAATCTTTTCATTGGACTTTGCCTGCGCACTTTCGCGGCCGGCAATGATGCGCTCAACACCGGCAATAACCTCAGCGACTGCGAAGAGGCCGATCAGAACCGGAATGAAGCTGAGACCGCCCTTGAGGCTCGTCACGCCAAAGGTGAAGCGCTGCTTGGAGTAGGTCGGGTCAAGGCCGATCGTACACAGCAGCATGCCAAAGAAAGCTGAAATCAGGCCCTTGGCAATCGACTTGCCGGAGATGGAGATGATGACAGACAGACCGAAAACGGCCAGCATCAGCATCTCTGCCGAGGTAAATTTCATGGCCACCTTGGCGACCAGCGGAGAGAGGAACGTCATGATGAGCGCGCCGATCACGCCGCCGCAGAATGATGAGAACATGGCGACGGACAGTGCGCGTCCTGCCTCACCTTTCTGTGCCATCGGATATCCGTCAAGCAGCGTGGCCGCCGCAGACGGTGTGCCAGGTGCGTGAATCAGTATCGCACTGATGGATCCGCCGTACATGCCGCCGCAGTAAAT
>JAFSZW010000454.1 GCA_017458865.1 Clostridia bacterium | reverse complement strand
TGCTGAGATCATGTACAGGGCGAACAATACGCTGTGCGAAGGCAATGATGCGGGCATGTTTGTGACGGTCTGGCTGGGCATTCTGGATCTCAGCACGGGCATCATGCAGTGTGCAAATGCCGGACATGAGTATCCGTTCCTGATGCGCGCCGGCGGTGACTTCGAGCTGTTCAAGGATAAGCACGGCCTGGCCCTGGCTGCCATGGAGGGCCTGCGGTACAAAGAATATGAGCTGCAGCTCAACCCCGGCGACAGGCTGTTTGTCTATACGGACGGCGTGCCTGAGGCAATAAACGAAAAGGTTGATCAGTATGGCACGGACCGCATGGCAGAGATCCTCAATCGCGTAAAGCATGAGAAGATCTGTGACATGCTGCCGGCTGTGCGCCAATCCGTTGCCGATTTTGCCGGCACAGCAGAGCAGTTTGATGACATTACCATGCTGAGCATTACCTATTTCGGCAAACACTGAGCCCGGAAACAGACAGGCCCCGACCTGCGAAACCGCCTGTCATGACCTGTTATCCCCGGATCGCCTGCGCCTGGCGCCCTGCCGATCCCTTTAAACCCGGCTGCATGCGCTGCATCTGTGCCAAACAGGATAAGGGATGGAGCGCAGGCTTTGCGGACATGAGCAGATCACGTACCGGGCAAGATAAAGGACAGAATGGGACACAGGCTTTGCGGACATGTGCAGAATCCGTGCCGGGCCAGATAACGGACAGGACGGGACACAGGCTTTGCGGGCATGTGCAGATCCCGTGCCGGGCCAGATAAAGGACAGGATGGGACACAGGCTTTGGAGGCATGTGCAGATCCCGTGCCGGGCCAGATAACGGACAGGACGGGACACAGGCTTTGCGGGCATGTGCTAAGTCCGTGCCGGGCAAGACAAAGGACGGGAAGGGAGCAGGCAGTTCACAGACAGGAGAGCTGTGCTCAATGTCCTTTACGCAATTTGACATAGCCTGCATTGATGCCGGGTGCTGTGTGCTTCGCAAAACGAAGACTGTTTTGCGAAGGGGATGCGGCACATAAGATAGACAACCCGAGCATTTTTCGAGGGAGAAGACACGGCAGATGCCGGACATTAAAGCCTGGATGACCAGGTGTTTGGCCGTGACAGATTCGAAAGAGGGCGGACAGTCCACTGATTCGGTCTGGACGGGCGTATATGGCGGGCCGGGCGATCCGGTTCCCTGCAGGGACGATGTCAGAGCAATATTGTCCCCCGCCTGCAGGATGATCCCGGTGAGGCTGACCGGCCTGAATCCGGCTGCGAAAGATGACAACGGTTCAGAGAATCCGGAGCAGGGGAACGGTAAAATATAATGCAAAAATACAGCGCTGCCTTTTCTCAGGTCTGCGGAACGGCAGATTCGAAGCAGCGCTGTTTTCAATTTTTCCATGGGCCCAGTGCCAGGCTGCATCTGGCGGTGACGGCCGCCTGCTTTGCAAAGGGCGACTCAGGAAGGACAGCATGTCCGGCGAGGACCAGGAGATGACAGAAAAGGAATCCGGTTCCTTTGGAGTTTTAGGAGGTTTGAGATGCTTAATAAATTCTGTAAGCGGCCGCTGTATGAGGTGACGAGAACGCTCGCAAAGGTGGCTATGGGCGCGGAAAAGGCGGACCTTGTCATCCGGAACGCCAGGCTTGTGAATGTCTGTACCTGTGAGATTCAGGAGGGTATGGATGTCGCAATTGCGGAGGGGCGAATCGCGCTTGTCGGCGATGCCGGCCACTGCATAGGCGAGAGAACAAAGGTCATTGACGCGACTGGCCAGTATATCGCACCTGGATTTATGGATGCGCATATTCACGTGGAATCTGCAATGGTCAGCGTGGGCGAGTATGCGCGTGCGGTGGTGCCTCACGGGACGACCGGCATCTTCATGGATCCTCATGAGATCTGCAATGTGTGCGGCCCGGACGGTGTAAAGGCCATGATAGAGGATGCCAGGCGAGCACCCCTCAAGGCAATGTCCAATGTGCCGTCATGCGTACCGGCTGTCGCGGGATTTGAGGATACGGGCTCACACATCGGGCCGGAGGAAGTCCGGGAGATGATGACCTGGGACGGCATCATGGGCCTCGGCGAGATGATGTCCTTCCCGAATGTCCTCAGTGCGGAACCGAACATTCACGGGGAACTGGCAGAGACGCTCAGGGCAGACCAGGTGATTACCGGACACTATTCCGTGCCGGATACAGGCGCCGGCCTGAATGCGTACATTGCATCCGGCATCCGCTGCTGTCATGAGTCCACGCGTGCTGAGGATGTGCTTGAGAAGATGCGCCACGGCATGTATGCGCTCATGCGCTACGGCAGCGCCTGGCATGATATGCCGGTGATTATCCGCGCCATCCTTGACAACCATATAGACGACCGGTTTGCGTGCCTGATTTCAGATGATACGCATCCGGATACCCTGATTGGCGAGGGGCATCTTGACCACATCGTCCGCTGCGCGATTCGGGAGGGACTGGACCCGATCAAGGCAATCCAGTATGTGACCATTAACCCTGC
Source organism: Clostridia bacterium (assembly GCA_017458865.1). Taxonomy (GTDB): domain Bacteria; phylum Bacillota; class Clostridia; order Christensenellales; family Aristaeellaceae; genus Ventricola. The sequence continues at coordinate 2,330 of JAFSZW010000454.1, read as the reverse complement.
AACCTGTTTCCGCATGGATCATGAGATGGGCAGCATTACGCCCGGCAAGTGTGTGGACATCGTGTTTTTCAGCGATCTTACGGACATCCGGATTACAAGGACGATCATTGACGGCGATGTGGTGGCTGAAAATGGCAGGATGACGGTGGAGATCGGGCATTCGAATTTCCCGGCCGCCGTGTACGATACGATGCATATTGGCCACCCGATTACCGCAGACAGCTTCAGGATTGCTGCACCGGCGGGCCGTGAGCGTGTCAGGACGCGGGTGATAGAGATCATTCCCAACCGAGTGGGCAACTATGAGCGGATTGTTGAGCTCAGGGCCAGAGATGGGTTCCTTGAGGCGGATCCTGAGCAGGATGTCATGAAAATGGTCGTGTTTGAGCGCCATCATGAGACGGGCACAAAGGGCTGCGGATTCCTGAAAGGCTTTGGATTCAAAAAGGGCGCCATGGCGCAGACGGTGGCACATGATGCGCACAATCTGCTTGTGGCCGGCACCAATGATGAGGACATGGCCCTTGCAGCAAATACGCTCATTGAGTGCGGCGGCGGCTTGTGTGCTGTTGCCGACGGCCGGGTGCTGGCGCTCGTTCCGCTCCCGATTGCCGGTCTCATGAATGACCTGCCGGTTGAGCAGATGGCGGACCTGGTCAGCAGGCTGAGCGAGGCCTGGAAAGAGATGGGCTGCGTGATTAACGCCCCGTACATGACGATGGCCCTGATTCCGCTGGCCTGCCTGCCGGAACTGCGGCTTACCAACCGGGGCCTCGTTGACTGCAGAACATTCCAGTTCGTCGATCTGTTTGCAGACTGAGTGTCTGGTTCAGGAACTGAGATGGCACACCCTCGCAATCTGCCGGACAGATTTCGGTGCGCCTGAGGTCAGATGTATCCTGCCCGGCAGGCTTCATTTGACCTAAGGTACCTGTGTGTCCGATCCGGTACCGGGTGGAGCCTTTCAAACCATGCAGGAAAAGCAGGATGCAGGGAAACAGTTTCTGCGAGAACTGCCGGCATCCCGTCCGGCATGATCTTGAGCGCAGGCAGGTGTTCAGCGCATCTGAGAAAAGGACGGGCTGCAGCAGAGTCATGCATGTGTGCGGCGAATTAGGGGATTACCTGCTGCGGGACGATGAGACTGATGAGGAGGGACTGATCATGTCAGGCAAAGTGATACTGATTCCGTCCAAATATGAGGACTGATGCTATGCGGCTCTGCGCAGGACTGCTCAGCATGATAATATCTGCCATGCTTTTTACGCCGGCGGCTGCGGATGTGCTTCCTTTCCGCTATACATACCGGGAAACGGATGCACTGCTTGAGATTGGAAAAGGTGACATCGCATCTGCGTTTATCGCCGTTCCGAATGATTACATTCTTGTGCAGGGGCAGGACACGGCAGCACTCATGCCGGCGAATGAACCGTTAACGGATACAGATGGGGCGAAGGTGGAGGATGACACGCTCCTCTTTATCTGTACCAACGAGTCCCGAACGCATGCCTTTTCTGTTCAGTGGGTCGGCGATGATCTGGATGCTGCAATCCAGAATACAGTGGATGATCCGTACCAGACCCCGACGGATTTTGATGCAAATGGCATCCCGGGAAAGCTGATGGTCCGTGGCCCGTCTGATACAGCCCAGGCGGCCTCTGCAGATAAGGACGTGCCGGAAAATGATGAGGATGATGACGCAGAGCAGGAGCTGCTTGCCTTTTTCAAGCTGTCAGATGGTGCAGCATATCTGCTGTACGAAGTGATCAGCGGAGACGTGCAGGACAGCAGTATTCTGAACAACCTCTTTCCGGTCTGCTTTGATGATGAGCAGGGCTACCGCATTGTGACAACGGAACAGGAAATCGAGGAATACCTGCAGGCAATCGCCCTGACAGGTAAGACCGGCATCTGCACAGGAAAGAATGTGAGGGTACGGACAGAGCCGTTTATGGAAAGCCGGGGTATAGGCAGACTGGGCGTGGGTGACCAGGTGACCATACTTGAAATTCGCGGAGCGTGGTGCAGAGTGAGCTGTGCGTGCGGTGAAGGGTGGATAAAGACGGCGTATGTGACCATATCCCCGGCGTCCTCAGGTGAATAGAAGGACAGTTTCGGCTGACCGGACAGTCCCCTATGCAGAAATCCAGGATGCCCACCGGCAAAACGGAAGACTGCATCTGTTGGCGGAACAGCACCGGGCCGCAGAAATGCCGGATGTCAATGCCATGAATGGGACGGAATTGCTGCGGGGTTTACAGGAAAGCACGAGGCGCCTGCTGGATTCGGCCCTGATAATGGATGCCTCTCCGGATTGATCCCGCCTGCCG
>JAFSZW010000453.1 GCA_017458865.1 Clostridia bacterium | reverse complement strand
GGACTTTGAGCAGATCAGCGACGAGCTGGCTGCTTACGGCGGACTTGCTGAGCGGCCTATGATTGTGGCAGCGAACAAGATGGACCTGCCCGGTGCGGAGGAGAACCTTGAACGGCTGCGCAGCCATCTGCACGGTACGGATATAGAGGTTATCCGATTTCTGCAGCGACGCATCAGGGATTGAAGGAACTGATGGGTGCCGTGGTGCGGATTCTGCCCACGCTGCCGGAAATACTCGTTTTCGAGGAAGAGGAAGTCGAGGAAACGTTTGAGACGAATCCGTATGAAGTGCACCGCAACGATGACGGAACCTTTGAGGTTTCAGGACCGCTCACGGAGCGCCTTCTGGCATCCGTCAATTTTGCGGAGCAGGATTCGCTTAACTACTTCCACCGGACCCTTCGCGCGCGCGGCGTTATAGACGCGCTCCGTGCAGCGGGTGCCGGCGAGGGGGATACCGTCGTCTTTGGCGACATGGAATTTGATTTTGTGGAGTGATACAGATGATAACAAGCAAGCAGAGAGCCTATCTTAGGGGCCTGGCAAACCCCATAGACCCCATTCTTCACGTAGGGAAGGATGGCATTGGTGAGAACCTGATCAAGCAGGCGGATGATGCGCTGACAGCCCGCGAACTGGTGAAGGGAACTGTTCTGCAGAACAGCCCGATTGATGCGCGCGAGGCACTGGATACGCTGGCGCATGCACTTGATGCGGAGCCGGTCCAGACTGTCGGCAAACGGTTTGTCCTTTACCGGGCAAACCCGGATGAGCCCAAAATTGAACTGCCCAACTGAATACAAAAGAGGCTGCACAGGCAGCCTCATTGTATTTGATATGGGAAATGGCGGGATCAGGAAATGACCTTGCCCGGGTTCAGAATGCCGTTTGGATCAAAAGCAGCTTTTATGCCGCGCATGAGGTCCATCTGACGGTCACCAACGCTTGAACGCAGGTACGGACGCTTTGCGTGTCCAATGCCATGTTCACCGCTGACGTTTCCGCCGAGTGATTTGGCAGCTGCATACAGGAAGTCCATGACGCGTGCGATCTTTTCCTTCCAGACGGGCTCAGGCAGCTCATCCCGGCAGACATAGATGTGCAGGTTTCCGTCACCGGCATGCCCGAAGACGCGGATGCGGATCGCTTCCTTTTCGCCGATTTCACGCATCTTTCGCACAAAGTCAGGAATCAGCTTCCTCGGGACGACAACATCGCACTCGTCCATGGTGGATGTACTGCCTTTGATTGCCTCAAGGAAGGCGCCGCGGGCATCCCAGAGTGAGCTGAGTCGCTCCTCCGTATCTGCCATGAGGACGTCCTTTGCGCCGAGCGACAGGAGCAGGTCCACAAGGGCATCTGCAGCAGGTTGAATCTCATTGGCATGCTGGCGGTCCAGACGGATGAGGAGATAGGCGTCTGCTGCGGTGTCCGGAAACTGTTTGCCCAGATACGTTTCGGCGCAGCCGATGACCTCACGCTCCATGAACTCAACGGCCGTTGGATTGACGCCAAGGCGCAATACATGCGGCACAGCGCCGATGCAGCTGTCAAGATCCTGGAAGGGGACGAGAAGCGAGCAGGTGACGGCGGGTTCAGGAACAAGCTTTACGGTGAGTCTTGTGAGGATGCCAAGCGTTCCTTCAGAGCCGATCATCAGGTGAAGGAGGCTGTATCCGCTGGATGTCTTGACGTTCTTGCCGCCGATCTCGATGATGCTGCCATCGGCCAGGACAACCTGCATGCCGAGAATGTAGTCGCGTGTGACGCCGTAGCGGACCGCGCGCATGCCGCCGGCATTCGTCATGGCATTGCCGCCCATTGTGGCGGTTTTCTCACCAGGATCCGGGGGATAGAAAAGGCCTGTTCCTTCCAGTGACTTGGGGAATTCCATGAGCAGGACGCCCGGTTCAACCGTGGCAGTCATATTCTCGGTATCCACCTCAAGCACGCGCTTCATTTTTTCCGTCGTGATGACGATGCCGCCATGGATGGCCACGCATCCGCCGCAAAGGCCTGTGCCGGCGCCGCGGGGTGTCACTGCAATGCAGTGTTCGTTGCAGTAGGCAAGCACCTTCGAGACTTCCTCAGCAGTGAGTGCCTGCAGGACAGCCTCTGGCCTGAAATGGCCGTATTCCGTCATTTCATCATGATCATAGTCTGTCAGAATGTCCTGGCCGGAAAAGACGCGGCCCGGCATGACCGACTCAAAAAAGGCGAGATCGGATTGTGTAAGGGATGCGTATGTCATTTCTGTCCCTCCAGTCGCTTGATCAGATTCGGGAGAACGGTGTAGAGATCGTCCACAATCGCGATTTCCGCGATATCGAAGATCGGCGCCTGCCTGTCCTGATTGACGGCAATGATGTGTTCACT
>JAFSZW010000452.1 GCA_017458865.1 Clostridia bacterium | reverse complement strand
CCAGTTGGATCCTCTGCGTAGGCTAACAGGTTCAGCTCGTAAATGAGTTCCTTCGCAGTAAAGAATTCGTTGCGTTTTTCATTTCGGACCTCATTTTCCAAATTCCAGAAGCAGATGCATGGATGGTTGTACTGCTGGCGTATCAATTCGGTCAGTTGGGCTTTGGTGATGTCCATAAAGTATTCAGATTTTCCAACCAAGTTTACAAGGGGAATTTCTGTCCAGATGATGATGCCGTTCTGATCGCACAGCTCATAGAAATAATCGGCCTGAGGATAGTGAGAGAGCCGGACCGTATTTGCGCCAAGCTCCATAATTATGGCAATGTCATTTGCATGGTGTATTTCCTTGATGGCACTGCCCATTCTTTCCATGTATTGATGACGATTAACACCGTGAAGCAGATATGATTCACCGTTGAGATAAAAACCGGTCGCCTTGTCAACATAGAAGAAACGAAATCCAACATTATCCGAGACTGAATCGATGATATCCCTGCCAACAGATATACTGAGGGTGACGTTATACATGTAACCTACATCAGAATTATCTGCTTTTCCGGAATAATCAATGCCTTTCCACAGATGTGGATCGGGGATGAATACGTCCTCGCTGAAAGGGACACTGCCGCCGGCAGGTACAGTTAATATGCGGGTAATATCCGCTGGAGCATTGTCACCGTCAATATGTGCTGTGACAGTAATAGTTCTGTCATTAGAACCCTGGTTGACAATATCTGCCCGGATATTCAGTTTACCAAGATCTGCGGGCTTTTCCCTGCTGCGGATATTCGGTGTGGTAAGAAACAGACCACAGGAACCATTGTTGGATAAATCAACATGTACATCGTCCACCTCAATCAGATAGACACGTCTGTATATACCGCCATACATATTGAAATCACCGGCAATAGGAGCAATATCCTCAGCAAATCGATTGTCTACTTTAACAGAGATCTTGTTTTTACCAGCATGGAGTGCGCTGGTAATATCATAACGGAAAGCCGTATAACCGCCCTTGTGCGCGTATTGGTCATTTCCGCTCAATTTCATATGGATGCTATTGACGTAGACATCCGTTCGTTGATTGACGCCGAGAAACTCCAGATAAATCCGCTTGTTTTCCGGTATGCTATCCAGAGTAATTGTCTTTCTGTACCAATATGCAGTGCGTTCGTAGGATCCGCCATCTGCACCATCAAGGATATTCCAGGTGTGAGGCAGATTGACTGTCATCCATGCGCTGTCGTCCAGCTCTGCAATCGACCCATCAAGGTCTTTTCCGCCAAATTTCCACGAATCAGAAATCTCTGTTACATATTCCTGCCCGCGTCCGCTTGCAGTCTGTTCAAGACGTACGGATAAAGGGGTGTCCACGTCCGCAAATGCGAAAGCGCATACCAGAAACCACAGAATCTGCAGGAGAATATAAACTTTTGCTTTCATAGGCTATACTTGTCCACATATACTGGGATAATTCTGGAAATAAGGGGGATTATCTGTATCCACAGTATCTCTTTCTGTTTTATTTGCCGATTTCAAGACGGAATCTCGTTTCAGCGTGACGGAGTATTGATAGAAAAGGCAAAAAGTGGGATATTTGACGTATTCTGATGTTAGGCATGATACTGCTTTGTTAAATGGATTGTCAAGATTGCAGCAGTGTGTATATTGGGGGATAACAGAGGTGTCTTTGGCATGAATTGTTGATGAAACCAGCTGAATACAGACACGCCTTCCGAAAGAAAGGCGTGTCTGTATTGAATTGCTGTTTCGGATACCCCATTAGCGGATGGTCGTTAATCCGGATAATCAAGATAATAGTATTTGAAAGCGTTTATGATGTGCGTGTCCTTATACTCATGCGTCCGCTTGAAGTCGAACTTGTAGCTCTGGTGAACGTGCCCATGAATCAGGTACTTGGGATGATACTTGTCCATGAAGTCGATGAAACAGGAGAATCCTGTGTGACATCTGTCAGTATCATCGCCAAGATGATAGGCAGGGGCGTGCGTCAGGAGAATATCGACCCCTTTTTTGCGCCAGAGTTTGAAGCGAAGCGCGCGTATGCGTCTGCGCATTTCCCTTTCGGTATACTGGTTGACGCCCATGTTGTAGCGCATGCAGCCACCAAGTCCCAGTATGCGGATGCCGTTGAAGTCATAGATGGTGTCCTCAATGCACTCGCAGCCCTCAGGCGGCTGTGTGGCATACCGGTCATCATGATTTCCACGGATATAGAGAATGGGTGCGTTGGTAAAGCAGGTAAGGAATGACAGATAAGAAGCAGGCAGATCTCCGGCCGAGAGAATGAGGTCAACGCCCTCAAGTCGTCTTCGGTCCAGATGTTCCCAGAGCATGGGCTCGGCTTCATCTGCTAAAATAAGAATCTTACTCATGACACTGTACGCTGCACTTTCGCTACATTTTTGACGTATCAGAATGCGGGGTGTGGGATGGATGGGCAAAACACCGTCGGTTATTCACCGGGGGTTTCAGCGGGCAGTGGAACGGTATCTGTATCTGTAGCTGCACGGATGCCCTGAAGAGTTACAAGGCTGGTCGCGGCCGGATTCAGCTGATCCACTTTGGGGATATTGCCTATGACATTATCCGCCAGGTAATCCATGAGGATAATGTCCTGCGGTGTCGGGACAACATCCGGTTCGATGCGCATGGTGCCTGTCTGGTCCATCTGAGGGCCAACGAAGGGCAGGTAGGCACCGGAACGGATGCGTTCGTGCAACAGGTCCACGAGGCGCTTGAGATGCGGGGGGACACGGGAGGAACAGAACAGATCAATCGCGTCTGTAGACATGCCCATGTAATAGCTCATGGCACGGTCTGCGTGATGTTCGCCTTCCTCTGACCAGGCACCGGTCAGGATGCTGCGGATAATACCCTGATAGAGCTTTGACCAGTTCCATACCGGCATGGCAAGGTTGTATACTTTGTCATTCTTCTGTTCGTACAGGCCGAAAGTGCGGGAATCCAGGAGAGGCGCTGAAATATCCCGGCTGGAGATGATGAAAATGCCCTGATCGAGCAGCGCCTGCTCGGGATTGTGATCCGGCAGTGTGGACCATTCCAGATAAACCTTGGCACGGGGATTGGTGAGCTGCGCACCGGCGGCAAAGGCATTGATGGAAGCAGGAACGCCGTAGATGGGATAATCTGCGATGTAGCCAATCTTGTTGTTGTCTGCCATGGCGCCGGCAATGGCACCAAGGATGTACTTGGCCTCGTAGATTCTGAGATAATATGAGCGGACCTTGTGATAACTGGCCAGCAGCGAGCAGTTGAGGATGCGGGCATCCGGATGCTGCGCGCTCTCAAGTATGCAGGCGTCCAGAAAAACAGGTGAGGCGGCAAAGATGGTCGTGTATCCATCTGAGATAAGGGATTCAATCACAGAATCAGCGTCCTTCATGAGGACATCTGGCCTGACAACAGTTTCGACCTGTGTTCCAAAGGTCTCCTCTGCAGCCTTGCGTCCGAGTTCGTGCCAGTATGTCCAGCCGGAGCGCTCGGGAGAACTGTTGTAGATGAATGCACATTTCAGTGTCTTTGGAGGACGGTGGAGAACGGACTGGATGATGCCGGGCTTTTCCTCAGAAGGCTGGGAGAGCAGGATGGCTGGCTTGCTGGCAGCAGCAACGGTGTACTCCGAACGAATCTTGGCGATATCCTGAACCATTTCATTTGGCGTTTTTTTGACAGCATCCTTGAAGGAGTAAATTCCGATATATAATAGGAAAGCGTCGCTGACGGAGATCCTGCGCTTGCCTTCTTCCTTTACATATGCCTGCATGAAACGGTAGAAACAGGAATGGATATCGCTGACCAGCTCCTCAGACCATTTTTCTCCTTCCTTGACGCCGATTTCATTGCGAAGACGCGCATAGTCGCCCTCATGGGTAAAGAGGATGTAGTTGATTTTTGTATCCTTATAGAAGCTCAGGAACTCGTTGTACACGCGATACCGGGTACTGTCCTCGGGTTCCGGCAGAATGCGGGTAACCTCAGCTTCGATGGTAAGTGCATCCAGCTGACGCATTACGCTGACCCGCTTGTTGCCCTCAACAACATAGTACTGGTTGTAGTACTCGAGAACCTTGATGGGGTCCCTGAGACCATCCTCAAGGACAGCGTCGTACAGATCTGCCCATTTCATGGCAAATTCGGACTCCGGTTCCAGGATCGGCAGGAAACTGCGTGAGAATGCAGAGGTACGTCCCTTGGTTGCTGTTCCAACGATCAGTTCCATAGGGATCTGGCAGAGCCCGAGATTGGCCTGGGAACGACGATTGAGCTCGGGCACAATCTCAGCAAGTACAGGGAGACATGGATCCTTGCCCTGAATATGCAGGAGATGTGATTCCCTTGTTCCCTTTTTCCAAGCTTCTATATATTCATTGGTAGACAAAATGTTCGCTCCTTTATTCGTAAGTCGGTGCTATCCGATTCGGCCGGGATGCAGACATGATGGTGATATGATAGATTTCTCTTCTGATGGTGCCAGTAGATCCCCGGAGTCGATGCGTGATTTTGAGATGACAGCGGGTATTATCAGAAGAGACGCTGTCTGCATGGAAATGACCGTGTTCAGAAAAGCAATGAGACAGGCTGAGTCAACAAATATCGAGCAGTCTGAGCACAGAGGCCATCAGGTACATTGGAATGAAACAGATAACGGGAGGGCCTTCAGGTCCTCCCGCGGTCTCAGTTTCACGCACATCTGAAAGCCAAATGCTGATTACAGTATATCTGATAACACTGGAACTGTCAAACGAGGCGCCTGCTATTTTAATGAAGGAGATGACCCACATGGAACACGTTGGACCTGTGGCAAGATCCCAGGAAGGATACTGTGTCGCTGATTTGCGTTTCGTAACAGGCTGCTGTCTGGCTGTGCAGGTGTACCGGATGGAAATTGGCCTACCGTCCTGAAAGCGTGCAGGCAGATGGGAAGCTGAAATGAATGAAAGGCGGTGACGGATTTGGAATGTTCGTTCGGGGGAAGCCTCCATGGGGAGGTAAACAAGGCGCCATCACACCGGAATCAGTCTGAAACAGGTCTGAAATGAGAAAATTCAGGGAAATTTAAATTTCTCAAAATCTTTTTTTCGTTCGGATTTTTGGCAGGTTTTTGGCCTCGTGAAACATGAATGATTCACGGAAAGCATGGAAATGACGAACATTGGTTTTCTACCTGCGGTATAAATGTTCGGAAAACGGTCTGGAAGGGCT
>JAFSZW010000451.1 GCA_017458865.1 Clostridia bacterium | reverse complement strand
CAGATGGCAATTATGGAGGAGATTTTTGCATGGGATTTTTCGATCTGTTCAGAAAAACAGATATCAATGGGGCGGTTTCTGCTTTCAGAAACCAAGAGGGAGCAATGCTGATTGATGTCCGGGAACCGGACGAGTATCGCGCGGGACATATCCCGGGCAGCATCAACATGCCGCTCAGCAGGCTGGCCGAAATGGCAGGGGGAATAGGGAATAAGGAGACGCAGCTGTATCTGTACTGTCTGCGGGGGACAAGGAGCAGACGGGGAGCGGCAGTGCTCAGGTCGGGCGGCTTTTGCAATGTGACCAGTATTGGCGGTATTCACGCGTACAGGGGGCCGATCGAAAAGTAACTGTCGGTCATTCTCTGGATGCCATCAGAATCACATTTATGGGGATGAGCATCAGGACGGGTGGAATGGCTGGCAGGCAGTGTTTTTTTCAAAACAGATTGTACATGGCTCCGGAATCTGTTATTATTGGTATGGGAAGTTCTGTTCGTTGCATGCATTCATCGCGTGGATGGAACTGATAAAGTGATAATGAAAGGCGATGGAAAACAATGAGGACGATTAAACGCGTATTGGTGTTTCTGCTGGTCTTGCTGGCGATGACAGCCTGTCTGAACGGAACAGCATTTGCCGCGGGAACTGCTAAAGCGGTTAAGCTGAATTATGAGGTTGAAAAGATCGACAGCTACATTGGTTATGTGAAAACCCCAAAAAAGGGCACCCGGCTGAACCTCAGGGTGCATCCGAAAAAGGATGCGCGCATAATCAAAAAGCTCCCGATTGGTACCGAGGTAACCGTCATCGGCATCTCCGGCAAGTTCCTTGAAGTTGAGGTTGGTACGGATCGGGGCTTTGTTCAGAGCCAGTACGTGGTGCGGTCGAATCCTCTGGCTGTTGCCCCGCTGCATAACTATTATCCGCCAATGAAGCCGCTTGCTGAATCGAGGATAGTGTCAGTCTCACCGGCAAGACGGGGCGGATTTGTAAACATGAGGGCTGCACCATCCAGAAGTGAGCCTGTCATGAAGTATCTGTATGAGGATGATGTGCTGATTCTTCTTGCGATAGACCGTGTCTGGGTGCAGGTAATGGATCCGGAAACACAGAAGGTCGGATATGTTATGCGCACCCTTATCGATGGAATTTAAGGAAAGCCAAATAAAAGCAGGCCCGCCTGAGCGGGCCTGTTGTTATTTGGGCTGTGATTTGCGAATGTCCTTCTGCAAAAGGTACAGTGCAAAAATGGCACCACAGGCTTCGCCTGCCGGCAGTGCGCTTGCCAGGCCAATCTCACCGAAAAGACGGTCCAGCAGGAACATGAACGGAATGTAAAATACGAGTTCTCTGACGAAGGCGTGGAGCATTGTCCCTTTTCCATCACCAATGGCCTGCATGCAGTATGAGGCATGATAGTTTGTAAGCTGGACAGGACTGGCCAGACAGCGAATGCGAAGGAACAGGGCGGCATAACCGACGGTAATCAGCGCACTCTCGGTATCGCCGGCTGAAGTACTCAGAAAGATACGGGATGCAGGATTGGCGAATATTTCAAGCAGGATAATCGAAATGCCGGAGATGACCAGACCAACACCGCGGGCTGTATTGATTGCCTTCTTCATCCTGTCATGATTGCCGGCGGAATAGTTGAACGCTACGATGGGCAGCATTCCCTGGCAGATGCCAAGGTTCACGGCGTTTGGAATGCGTTCGACTTTCATGACAATACCCATGCCGGCCAGTACAAGATCATTATGGGATGCTGCAATGATGTTTACGCAGATATTGGCAAGGTCAAACAGTCCGGTCAGGAGCGCAGACGGAATGCCGACAGTCAGGATGTTCTGAATGCTATCTTTTGTGATGCTTCTTGCGTGGCCGAAACTGCAGCTGAGTGCTGATGTCTTACCTGCTTTTCTGTAAGCAAAAAGAAGATACAGACAGGCAATTGTGTTGGACAACATCGTTGCAAGGGCAGCACCGGTGACTTCCTGACCCTTTGGAAGAAGAACAAACATAAACAGCGGATCAAGGAACATGTTGAGAATGCCGCCGCCGCTCAGACCGATGCTCGCCTGCGATGAATAGCCTGCATTGCGCAGAAGATGCGCCAGAACCAGAGAAAGGATGGAAGGCAGGCTGCCGATGACAATGACGATGAGCGCATAGCTGCGTGCATAGTCTATGGTCTCATTGGATGCCCCCAGGAATCGAAGCAGGGGATTCATGAAGATCCCGACAAGTGCCGAATAGAGGACGGCGATCGCTATCGCTCCGTATACCGAGAAGGCGCTGACACGACGTGCCTGATCTTCTTTTCCGGCACCCATCAGACGGGCAACCAGACTGCCGCCGCCAATGCCAAACAGGTTGGAAAGGGCAACATTCATCATGACCATTGTCAGTGTAATGGTTGTGGCGGCAAGCATGT
>JAFSZW010000450.1 GCA_017458865.1 Clostridia bacterium | reverse complement strand
GTATGTGCACCTGTTCCACTGAAAGCTTCCGATTCAATTGTAATCAGGTTCGCCGGAAGGCTGAGTATATCGCTGCCATCGCTGGCATGGATTGTTATGTTATAGTTCTTGCCTTCCGCCTTTGGACCGTCCACCCAGACCTCAATGTTGTAATACCTGTCAGCCGAAATCTGGTTTGCGGGCAGGATGAATGACGCCGGCAGACTTGTGTAGTCATCAATGCAGAAGAAGGCAATCTCATCCCATCCGTCACAATCATGAACACGGATGTTCCAGTAATCCACAGCGTCCTGGTCAAGGCCGTCCACGCGGAACGCGAGGCGCTGATTACCCGGTACAACTGAAGGCACAGCGACAAACGGCATCTGAATCGTTTTCGAGTAGATGGCTGTCCGGATCAGGTGTTCGGACTCTGCCCGTCCAGTCTCATTTCCATTCGAATCTGCATAATGCGCCACCACATAGAACTCATATTCGCCGGCATCTCCGATCCACAGCCACGGATTATTGATATACGAGCCAGAGTAGTCGCCCCAGGACTGAAACTCGGTTTCATCGGCGGTATTGTTCCGCACCCAAAGCGTAATAAACGCCGCATCAGGTGCCCAGACAGATGCACTGAAATTGACACCGCTCAGGATGTTTTCCTGGACATTGAAGATGATCGCCTGACCATCTGTTCCCTGATTCAGAGGGATTGCCTGTGGTTCGGATGTGCTCGAATTATATCCCTCCCGGAGAGATACCACGCGAATCCACATCGTATTGCCTTCTCTGTCACCGGTCGGAAGCGATACGGTTACGGGGAATGTATCAATCACACCCGTGTCAATTGTATCTCCATTGATATCGCCAAACTCATTGACCGGATAAACCAGGAAACGGTTTCCACTGCACGCACTGGCCTCATCCCCTGCGCTGTTTATTATGACATGCAGCAGTTCACCGCGCGTGATCCCGTTTGGGAGGCTGAATGATGCTGCATCTGCTGTTCCCAGTGCGGATACGGAAACACGCACCTCATTGCTGGTTTTCGACCAGTTCAGCATCGTCCAGTCAAAGTTCCATGTATCAATCGTATCCCAGTTGTATCCATCATCGTATGCAGCCTGCGCTGCAATAATGTATGTTCCTGAATCCGGCGTCTGCGTTGTTTGATACAACCCCTGACTGTTCAGATTTCGGCTGTCCTGATAGTTCCAGTTGCCATTGATATCAAGAAATCGTATGGCTGTCGCTCCGGGTGCAATGATCTTAACTGTGAAATCTTTCCGGGCAGGCCAGTCCGAAATGTCCTGATCGTCATTCTCGATCAAAAGCGTAATGCCCTGCTCTGTGTTCTTAACAACCCAGAAGGCCGCTTCACCGGTTCCGTTTTCCCTGTATTCTGCGCATGCACTGACCTGAATCCGGTATTTTCCAGTGCTTTGTAAATACGTGCTGTCCAGAAAAAGAAGATTGGCATCCGCCTGGTCTTGAGATACGGTATTCCGGTAAACCTGCTCTTCCTGGTATCCGTACTCTCCGCAGTATAGCAGCCTGATATTGTACCACTGTGCATCATCAACCTGGTCAAATGACGCCTCAAGCGACTGTCCCTGAGCAACAAGGCCCGGAATGTCCCGAAGAACAGGTGCATCAAGAGAGCCGTTGACTGTTACATTGAACCATGCAGATGCATAGCCGGGAGAGCGCCCCTCAGCATAGCTGTAAATCGTCAGTTTATACTCTCCCAGCGGCATGGTGTCCGTCGGAATGTTCAGAATTCGGTTTCCCCCATCTATGGTTTCCGTGTAATCCCAGTAAGCCGTTCGGTTATCACCGGAAATAACATACAAGCCATATCCCTGCGCATCTGAATCAATGCTTATTCCGACGTTCAGATTCTCACCATGAGGAACATCGTTGCTCCCGAGCGAGATCTCCGGCGCAGCGAGTGCGTCACCTATATCAAGATTGTAGGTGTTCAGAATGGTTTCAAGATTGTCCGTCTGCCAGGTTTCATTTTCCAGATCATAGATCCAGTAGTAGTATCCATCATCTGTCAGAAAATAGTCTTCCCACCAAAGCGCCGGCATGTTGTTTTCCGCGCACTTCTGAAAATAGTATTCAATCCGTCTGTTTCTTTCCTCATCTGACAGCTTGTGCGAAACGCCCACTTCCCCTATCAGGAGAGGAATCCCTGTCTGTTCCATAAATGCAGCGGCCTTTTGAAAGAATGCATCCGTTTTCCCGGTATAATCGAAGTTGTAATCTGCTGGATCATATTTCCCGCTCAACTCCATCTCCTGATAGGAATGAAGCTGAGCAATCAGGTAAGGATCATCGGGAATCTCAAGATAGGAAAGCTGATCCACAGAATTGTAATTCCCAACGGAAAGACAGAGGATCCGGGTATCATTATTTCCTCCGCTGCTGCGGACAGTATCTACCAGGATCTCATTCAGTTCATTGTTCCGCTGGTTGTGAAGATCTGCATGTTCAGACATACTGATCTCAGGATGATTTGGAGAAACAAGGTCCCAGAGCATTGCGGGTTCATTGGCTGTTTCAAATATCAGTGTTGGCGGATAATCCTTAAAGAAATCAGCAATCTGTTCCCAGATCGCTCGGAATCGTGCATCAACATATTCCTTATACTCATCCAGCATCCATGCGTCTTCCCAGTGGTCTTCCACAAAAGATCTGATCATGTAATCATCGTGCATGTTGAGGATGCAGTATGCCCCTTTGCTGAGGATGTAATCCACCTCAGTCTGAACTGCTTCAAGCCAGGCGCGATCAATGGTAAAAGGTGCAGAATCCTGCACAAACTCTGTCCAGGTTACGGGAAGTCGAAAAACATTCACGCCCTGATCCAGGTAGACATTGGTCAGCTCATACTGATCTTTTTTCTGCCGCTGATATTCAAAGAAGTAGTCCACCTTGCCCGTTTCGGAGAAAGGAACCGTGATCTGATTCACTGTGATCTGCAGTTTTCCGCCGTTGTAGTTTGGACTTGCATATGGAATCCCTGCGATGTCTGCCGGATGCAGAACACTGCTGGCAAGCCCATATTCATTGAATTCGCTAAAGGAATCTGCGGTATAGGTACCGTTCAGCGCGTTCACCGGGATGTTCCCGCCATTTGAGAGGACGATTTTCGCATCCGTGATTTCTATCTCCGCATAAAGCGCAGAAACATCTGTCAGGAACACGCCTATCTGAAACATCTCATCGAACCACGTATAAGAGGTGGAATCTGTACAATAAGGAATTGCCACTTCTGCTGTAAACGTGTTATCGTGAAGGCCATTATAGCTCAGCCAGTCAAAGCTGCCGTCCCAGAACCAGATTCCAATGCCAATGGGTGCATTGGTGACGTACCCGAGCGAATTACCCTCGCCTTCCTCATAAACCTTGTCCGCCATGTACAGAGTCGTCAGGTTGACGCCCCACGTCATATCTGAGATCGCATTCTGCGGCGTGAGTATTCCATCCGCCTCAGCAGAAATGATCATGAGTGACAATAAAAGTGCACAGCACAGGATAACGGTCAAGCATTTTCTTGTTCCGTCGCAGACTTCGTTCAGATACTTCATGGAACAGTATTCCCCCTTTGATTCGCCGGGATTTCGTTCTTCCTCTTATCAGCCAAGGCCCGCCTGTTTTCATCCGACACGTGCCCTGTTTCAGACCATGTCAAAGTTAAGCGCCTCAAGCCATCACTTTGAATGCTGGAACAGCGGCTGTCAATCAAGCTCTGCATGCCAGCATCCAGTCAGCGCTTCCCAGATAGACCGTTTCAGGCATCTGAAAGCGCAGCACTGCCAATGCAATCCGATTGCTATTATCCATTTTACTGCAAGATGGCAATTTTCAGATTTATCCTCTTCGATTATATCATACCCTGCAGTACATTAACAGAGGCGAACAGAAAAAAGCCAATTCCGAAGAACTGGCTTAATATTCTCGAATTACCGCTCCTCTGGCAGACTCGGTGATACCGGAAGCATCCGGTGTCTGACACGGATGATGCTCCAGCTATCTGCTGCCGGCAATTGCCCTGGATCTTTCTTTCATATCTGGAAAAGCAACGCGGATTCTCCTTACTCGTCTTCACCAAATATCCTGTCTGAGCGGAATCTCAATGAAGCAGTTGCCTGATTCCACCAGATAGATTTCCAGTCTGCCGTTAAAAGCTGAACAGCAAGGTGGCAAAGATGCGCAGTGCATACCCTTTGGCAACTGAATCGTGTACCTGACAGGTGCTTTCACGGTGAGATACGTATCAAAAATCAGGATTCCGTTTTCAATCTCAAGCCGGGTCAGCTCCCCGCCAAAGGAGAAATGCCCCGTAGATGCCACAACGGATGGCATATCCGGATCCTCCGCCTCAATCTTGAGATGGATGGAACCGTGTCCGGGGATTTTGGGTACCGGAACCGGATCGCCGGGTTTCAGGTTTTCTGTGATCATCCCGCTGAAGAATTCACAGACCCGATATGTCCTGTCCGGAACAAGACCGCCTGTCAGATCACTGTTTAGAACCAGATCCGGCTGCCAGGCATTGTACTCCCAGTTGATGATGGTCACTGTATGCCACGCACCATTTCGGACTTCCGTATCAATAATGGACGGATACCGTTTCCCGCCGAACATATCCCGTGCTGTCGTCCTGACCGCTATCGGCGGCAGAATGTGCCGAAGGACCATCAGGCGGTCATCCTCAATGCTGTCCATCGGCTCAGTTGAACAGATGAGACCGCCGGAAAAGTACTGGCACAGTGCAGTGGTTTTAACTTCCTCATCGTTCAGCAGGCCATAGCTCAGTGAAAGCCCGCGGACAGCTTCCCGCTGCCGGCGGATCATCAGGGCATCCGGATCATTGTTCCACCAGGCATTCATAAAGCTGCGCAGAATCGTCTGCTTCATCGTGAACGACACTGTAGTGCTGCCAGGATTGTCCGGATTGCTCCACATGCCAAGCACATCAGAGCCTGCACGCTGCCCGTCTGCAAGACCTATGACAGCGTCATAAAGACCGCCGCAGATCAAAAGATACGCATCCTCGCCGATGCCCTTTCGCACAGCCTTTATCGCGTTTCTGTATGCCATGGCCATAGGAACAGTCGGATCATGGAAGACTGCACCCTCCGCAATCACCGGTGCCCTCGTAAAATCCAGTTTGTGATACATGAATCCGCATACCGAAAGCATGCGGTAAAGCTGCTCAATCCATTCAAGCACCTCGGGATTGGTGATATCCAGCACCCGGTATACGGTATCGTTCATCGGGAACAGACAAAGATGTCCGTCCCTTCGCCTGAGCAGCCATTCCGGGTGTTCCTTTGTAACCGGCGCCGTTTCATGCGCTATGAAAGGACTGGTCCAGATGCCCGGCATAAACCCGTAATCCGAAATCGTATGTGCGATCTCAGGCAGTGACATGCTGAACTTGTGATTGAGACGCCAGTCACCAAGCGTCATTTCCCACCCCTCATCCAGCTGAAATACATCAAAGGAAATCCCCCGCCGCCTGAGTTTGGACAGGTCAGACAGAACGTCTTCCTGGGTGACAGACAGGCCGTAATAGTACCAGGTACAGAATACGCTCGGTGCCGCACTGACGCGTGCATTGCCGCTCGCGCCCCGGTCATCTGCGTATCTGCTCAGCGCAGCAAAACTGTCATCTGATACGTCTATTCTCAGCCACTCGCTTGCCGCTTCCATCCCCCGTGGCAGGATCGCC
>JAFSZW010000449.1 GCA_017458865.1 Clostridia bacterium | reverse complement strand
TACATCACCTTTCGTATTCTGGATTTCCCGGACATGTCCGTGTATTCCACCGTTCCCCTATGCGCCGCTGTCACAGCGGTCATGATTTCCAACGGGTTTCACCCGTGGCTGGCCCTTCCGGCCTCCCTGCTGTGCGGCGCGGCGGCCGGCGCCATTACCGGCCTCATTCACGTCCGGCTTCATGTGCGCGACCTGCTCTCCGGCATCATCGTCATGACAGGTCTGTATTCCATTAACCTGCACATCGCCGGCAGGGCCAATGTTCCTCTTTTCACTTTTGACACCATGTTCAAAAACAGCTTTGTTTCCGGCCTCTCGCCGCAGATGCAGGCCTATTTCCCCGTCATTCTCCTGTTCCTTCTGGCAGTCCTTTGCAAGATTGTCATGGATCTGTACCTGTCCACCCGTTCCGGTTTTCTGCTCAAGGCCACCGGCGACAACCCGACACTGGTCGCCTCGCTGGCCGAGGACAGCGGAAAGGTCAAAATTCTCGGACTGTCCATTGCCAATGCGCTGGTTGCCCTTTCCGGGAGCATCATGTGCCAGTACCAGCGGTATTTTGACATCTCCATGGGAACAGGCACCCTGGTTCTGGCCGTTGCCTCCGTTATCCTGGGCATGCAGCTCCTGCGCGGTCTGCGCCGCCTGCGCGCCACGACAGCGGTCATCATCGGCTCCGTGCTCTATAAGGCCTGTGTGGCCCTCGCCCTCTCTCTGGGTCTTTCTCCCTTTGATCTCAAGCTCATTACGGCCGCGCTGCTCCTTATCATTATCGTCATCGGCGGAAAGAACAGGAAGGTGAAAACACATGCTTGAACTCAGCGGCATTGTCAAGATTTATCAGGGCGGAACGGTCAATGAGACCTGCCTGTTCGATGATTTTTCCCTCACCGTTCCTGACCATCAGTTTGTGTGTGTCGTCGGATCCAACGGGTCCGGGAAAACTTCTCTCCTCAATATCATCTGTGGCTCCATTCCGGTCGACGGCGGTTTCGTTAAGATCGGAGGAAAAAATGTCACCCGTCTGCCGGAATACAAACGCCACCGGATCATCGGCCGGGTATATCAGGACCCCGCCAAAGGGACCTGCCCATCCATGACTATTCTTGAGAATATGTCCATGGCCGACAATAAGGGAAATCCTTTTGATCTCCACCGCTGTGTCAACCGGAAAAAGAGTAACCAGTATCGTGCCATGCTGGCAGAACTTGGTCTGGGACTTGAGGATAAAATGGGCGTCAAGGTCGGAAACCTTTCCGGCGGACAGCGGCAGGCGCTGGCCATGGTCATGACCACCATGACCCCGATCGAGTTTCTGATTCTAGACGAACACACCGCCGCCCTGGATCCAAAAACCGCAGAAATCATCATGCAGCTCACCGGACGCATCGTCCAGGAAAAGAAGCTGACGACCATCATGGTCACGCATAACTTGCGTTACGCCGTCGAGTACGGTGACCGTCTCATCATGATGCACCAGGGACACTGTGAAATGGATCTGGTGGGAGAGGCACGTCAAAACCTTCGCGTAGAGGAACTTCTGACAAAATTCAACGAGATTTCCATTGAATGCGGGAACTGACGCTCCCCGGATCACGTAACAGATCGGCCGTCTACGCTGCAAATGAGAAAGCGACGCGAAGGCGTCGTTTTCTCATGTATGACCACCGGAAAGCCGCGGTAACCAATACAGCTGCGGTTTCAAAAAAACTAAAGGAGCTTTTATGACCAAACATCTTCCCCTTCTGGAAAGAATCCTGCCTCTGCTGCTTGTTTCACTGCTCGGTTGCCTGCTCTTGACTGCAAATGCCGAGGGCAGCCTGCCCGTTTTGCGCCTTGAGGCAGAAGTTCCGCTTGAAACCGCTTCCCTCCCGCAGGAACGAGCGAGGGTATGGGAGGAATACTGCGAGAGCGTTCTCTCAGACCCGCTCACGCAGCAGGAAATCAAGGCGCAGGCGCTGTCCCTCGGAGAAGTCATCATGCGCTATTCGGTCTCCGTCATCGGGGAAAAGCCGCAGAGCGGTTATCCCCTGTACATCGCCATGCACGGCGGCGGCAGCTCGGATACGCCGGATTCCAACAATGCCCAGTGGGATATGATGAAATCCTATTACCGTGATTCGCTTGACTGCGGCGTCTACGTCGCTGTCCGGGGTGTCCGTGATACCTGGGATACGCATTTCAATCCGGAATCCTATCCGCTCTATGACCGTCTTATCCGCAACATGATCCTCACCATGGAAGTCGATCCCAATCGGGTCTACCTTCTGGGCTTTTCCGCCGGCGGGGACGGCGTATACGCCATTGCGCCCCGCATGGCCGACCGCTTTGCCGGCGCGAACATGAGCTCTGGCCATCCGAACGGCATCAGCCTGCTGAATCTGTACAACCTTCCCATCCAGCTTCAGGCAGGTGAGTTTGATGAGGACTATGACCGGAACACCGTTACGGCCGATTACGGGATGAAACTGGATGCGCTCCAGGCAGAATATGGCGGGTACCTGCACCGTACCCTGATTCATGTTGACTGCGGCCATAACTTTGAGGACTGGGACAGAGAGCCCATTCCCGTCATGCGTGACCCGGCGCAGTGGCGCCTGACCGGTGACCGCTCCGCCATTGACGTGGACAGTTTCCCGCCTGATTACATGGATGACTTTGTGCGTGACCCGCTTCCGCCCCGTGTCATCTGGGACCTTGCCACACGGGCCAGTACGCGCAGTACGGAGAGTTTCTACTATCTGCGTGCCCCCTATTCAACCGATGCCGGCCTTCTGAACGCTGCCCTTGACCGTGCCGAGAACGCCATCCGGATTGAATGTCAGGACCTGAACGGTCCGTTCAGCCTGCTGCTCAGTGAGGACATGGTCGACTTTTCCCGGCCGGTACTTGTCACCGTAAACGGCGAAACCATTCAGGTTTCCATCACGCCGGACCGCCGCGTTCTGCTGGAAACAACCTGTGACCGCGGAGATCCGTTCTATCAGTTTGAGGCAGAAATTCCGTTCGACGCCGACGGGCATATTGCCGTATCCGCAAACTGACCATCCGGCATTTTCGTTCGTATAGACAGGTATAAGACAACAGACAATCCGCCTTCAGCCGGATGACAAAGATGCAGACTACAGGAGGTATCCCTTGAACGAGGAACTCAAAAACGTGCAGAAAATTGATGATACTGGCATTAACGGGGTTGCCGGCGGCGCCGGACAGGCCCGCTGGATTCAGTATACAATCAAGCGCGGTGACACCCTGACCAAGATTGCCAGCCTTTTCGGTGTTCCCATTTCCCAGCTCTGCCTGTGGAACAACATTACCGACCCGGATAACATCGCCGTCGGTCATCGTCTCTCCATCTACATCAATCGTTAAACGAACCTGACCGCTTTTCCGGGCTGAGCACCGAAAAACGGAGACGCCGCAGACAGAAATTTTCAGATTTTCCTGCCAGCACCTTTTCCGGTTCGTATAAACAGGTGTAAGACAACAAACAATCCACATGAACGCTGAATAACAACAGAAAAGAATACAGGAGGTTCACCATGAACGAGGAACTCAAAAACGTACAGGCTCTCGATGATAACGAGATGAATGAGGCCACCGGCGGTGCCGGCCAGGCTCGCTGGATTCAGTACACCATCAAGCGCGGCGACACCCTGATCAAGATCGCCAACCGCTTCGGCGTTTCCGTTGCCAACCTCTGCCAGTGGAACGGCATCTCCGACCCGGACTACATCGTGGCCGGACATCGCCTCTCCATCTACACCAACCGGTAATAATCGAGCAGAAAGCTTTTAAGCTTCACTGCCAGTCGGCTTTTCACTTCGTATAAACAGACGAACAAAGAAATTACAGGAGGTTCACCATGAACGAGGAACTCAAGAACGTGCAGGCTCTCGACGATAATGAGATGAATGAGGCCGCCGGCGGCGCCGGCCAGGCTCGCTGGATTCAGTACACCATCAAGCGCGGCGACACCCTGATCAAGATCGCCAACCGCTACGGCGTCTCCGTTGCCAACCTGTGCCAGTGGAACGGCATCTCCGATCCGGACTACATCGTGGCCGGACATCGCCTCTCCATCTACACCAACCGGTAAGAAATCCGGCAGAAAGTTCTAAACTTCACTGCCAGTCGGCTTTTCACTTCGTATAAACAGACGAACAAAGAAATTACAGGAGGTTCACCATGAAC
>JAFSZW010000448.1 GCA_017458865.1 Clostridia bacterium | reverse complement strand
TACAAGGACCGCCAGAAAGTAAAAGCAGCCCTTGCAAGACGCGGATTTGACTTTGATTCCATAGATGAAGCGCTCAGGATGCTTGCCAGGCAGGCAGATGATGAATGGGATGAATAATCAAGGAGCTGGCTCAGCCAGCTCCTTTTTGTTCTGCATTGTAAATAGTAATCCCGTGCCGGCCCTGCCGCTTTGTCTCATAAAGGGCCTGGTCCGCGTGTTCAAACAGTTCCCTGGGGCTTTCCACATCCTCGCCGAATGCAGCACCTGCACTCACAGAGAGTGCCGGGGCCCCGTCCTCATGGTCGCTCAGAATCTCGTTGATGCGGCTGATCTTCCTCGAAATCAGGTTCCGATTCTTCTTATTGGCGTGAACCATGAAAACGACAAACTCGTCCCCGCCGATACGACAGACATAATCATCTGACCGGAACTGGACCAGAATGGCGTTTGCCACCCGGCACAGGGCTTCATCGCCGGTTTCATGCCCGTATGTATCATTGACTTCCTTGAAGTAGTCGACATCAAGGATGATCATGCAGGTTGTCGCGAGATCTATACTGGTCAGAAGAAGATCATACCCGGACCGGTTGTACACCTTCGTCAGTGCGTCATGGCTGGCCTTGAAATTGAGTTTTGCCACGCTGTTCTTGTACATGTTGTACATCTTGTTGTACGTTCTGGCCAGATACCGAAACTCATTCGCGCCTATGACAGGAATCGGGCTGTCGTCCCTGATCCGATCAACCGCCTTGAGAACCGGCCTTATGCCCAGATGTGACGTCAGCCAGATCATGAACAGAATGCTGATCGTCTGGAAGATGATCACTACCCGGACCGATCTCAGCTGCTCTTTGAGCTTGTTATGGGATTGCTGCTGGAAACCGTGTGTCGTCTTTTCGAGCTGCTCCACGCTCTCCTTCATCTTGCTGCGGATGCGGTCCTTCTGGATATAGTATTCATTGCCCAGCACCATCTGCTGTGCCAGTTCCATCTTTTCAGAACTGGTCAGTGCCTTGTGCGCCTCTTCCAGTTCAATCGCTCTGAGTTCGTCCGGATATGTTTCATCGCCCGTCGCCTCAAGAACCAGCCGCATGGCATAATACTCGCGGTTCATGAGCAGCAGGGACTCGCTCATCGCCGCATCAAGCCACTCCAGCGCCTCCTGCTCGCGGTCATCCGCGGACATCTTTTCAAGCGCTTCCTCACGTCTGCGCGTCTCAAAGACTTCTTCAAAATACCGGTTCAGAAATTCGATATCCCCATTGAGCGTATAGCGCTGGGCCATTTCTGTCAGGTAATCAGAACCTTCCATCAGCTGGTCCGCCGCATCGTGCATCTCTATATACTCATCCGTCATCCTGGAGATCTCAAGGAAAATCGTCGAGCAGTGATAGGTTGCGACAATCAGGAGCCACGAGACAATCATCGCAAGGACGATCAGGCAGCTGTGGATCAGGCGGAGGGAAATACCTTCTTCTTTTATGCGTTTGATTACTGACATCAGTGTTTCTGTTTCCTTCTGTAAATTATCCGGTATCAATGTCCGTTTGAGACTTACGGCACATGTCAGGCAGTGAAAAAGGCGGCACACTGACAAAGTGGCACGCCAGTATCTGTTACAAAGGGTGCATCACCCGACCTTATGGAATGGGCCGGTCCCCAAACACCGCCCTGTACTCCATCGGCGGTGCAGCCTGTTCTTTGGAAATGGCCGTATGCAGAATGGCTGCAAGCGTTCTGAAGATGATTTTCACATCGTATAAGAGAGACCAGTGATCTATATAGTATAGGTCCAGAGCCAGCTTGACATGCAGGAAGCGGTTTACATACGCCTCATCCGTGTCATAGTCTGAAAGATACATGTCCCCGTGTGTGTAATTGAAGATGCTCCCGGGGCAGGCAAGACCGGGCAGCACATCCAGTGTCCGCCGCTCCTCAGCGGTATAGTACTGGTTCACAATGTCGATATCCTCAGGTCTCGGCCCGATAATGGACATGGTGCCAAAGAGGATATTGAGCAGCTGTGGCAGCTCATCGATCTTGCTCTTGCGGAGAAATGCGCCCCAGGCAAAAATCCGCGGGTCCCGTTTGCCGGTAATGGCGCCCTGGGCCTCAGTTCCCACATGCATGGACCGGAACTTGTAGATCACCATGGGTTTCATGCCCTTCCCCCTGCGCCTGGCCTTGTAGATGATCGGGCCCTTGCTCGAGCACTTTATGCCGATCGCCGCAATCAGGAGAATCGGGGAAAGGATAATCAGGCTGATCAGCGCCAGGAGCCGGTCAAGGCATGCCTTTATACCTCTTTGCATGGCTCACGCATCCTTCCGCCGGATGCGCCGGACCGTCATAAACACCTCCGCCGCATCCATGCATACCTGGTTGCCCCAGAAATGCGCCTGATGCCGGAGCGCGTCCGAGGAGCGCGGATGCGGATAGGGTTTCACCTCGCTTGAGTATGCCTCAAACGCCTCTATTTTCCTGTCAAGGACATCCGAAATGTCCACCCAGGTATCCGGTGCGAAACTGCGCGGATAGCCCCACTCGGTACTGCTGCATGTATAGAAGGTATAGAACTCCCGTATCCATTCGCTGGTGGGCCTCAGGGCAATGTTCGCCGCCTCAAAAAGCCGCTGGTGGTCCTGATTGGCATCATAGCCGCACTGACAGTAGACGATGTCCGGATGGAACGCCTCGGAGACCTGCTCAATCGGCGTAATGAGATCCGTTAGGGTAAATGTATCCAGCCGCTGATCCGGGAATCTCGGCTGGACGACCTCCTCAACGCCGAGAATTTCGGCCGCCTTCTGCGTCGCCGTGCTCTGTCCGACGTCCCGGCCGTATCGAAGCGATTCCCCTTCGCACATGATGATGCTCTTAATCCGGTCGCCCCGAAGCGCATGCAGGTACACAGTGCCGCCGACACCCAGCAGTTCATCATCCGGATGGGCTGCAATCACAAGCACATTACTCATCCGCAAAAACTCCTCTCAGCTGCAGATCATGCAGCGCTTTTCCCATATACCGCTGTCCCTGGTCATCTTCCATTTCGGAGATCATCAGCACATTGCTGCCGGTGCCGACCAGGATGCCGCACCCCTCCGGATGGAAGCTCGTGCAGTTCTCACCGATCTCCCCCGGCGCCAGTCCGAGCAGGCTGCTCTGAACCGGCAGACAGGTTGCCCGCCAGATCAGCCATTTCCGGCCATTCAGGTAGGTAAACGCCCCGGAATAGGGATCTGTCAGCGCACGGATGAAGTTGTAGATCTCCTCCCCGCCCAGCTGCCAGTTCATAATGCCGTCTTTCGGTCTGCGTCGCGGTAGAATGGGTTCATCCTCGGCTGCTTTCGTTTCCGGTTTGGGCGGCATTTTTCCTGCCTCAAGCGCCTCAATCAGCTCAAGCGTCATATCGGCATCCGAGACGGCAACCAGATCATAAATGGTTTTGCAGGAATCATATGGCGTGATCGGGAATGCCCGCTGGCTGATGATGTCCCCGGCATCCACTTCCTTGCTGAGCCACATCAGTGTGTTGCCGGTTTCCGTCTCGCCCCGGATAATAGCCCAGTTGACCGGTGCGCTGCCCCGGTTATGCGGCAGCAGTGCAGCGTGCGTGCCAACCGTCCCGATCTTCGGGATGTCCAGCAGGCGTTCCGGCAGAATCTCGCTCCAGCCGAGCACGATCAGGAGGTCCGGCTGATACCGCATCAGAATCTCATAGGCCTCATCGCCCTTTATCGTATGCACTGGCAGATAGTCAACGCCGTACTGCTCACAGTACATCCTGTATCCGCGCGTACCGGCGCTGCGCTTTTCAAAAGCCTCATCATCCAGTGTAATAAATGCGTCCACATGCTTTCCGCTTGAAAGCACCTGACGGAACGCCTCAATGCCTTCCTCATGGAAACCAACCCAAACGATTTTCATGACGGTCCTCCCTCCTGTCTAAGTCCTGCTGCCT
>JAFSZW010000447.1 GCA_017458865.1 Clostridia bacterium | reverse complement strand
CCGCTTTTGCACGTCACGCAGGGAACGCCGCACTGGACATCGTTCAGGTCGTACTCGCCCTCCAGATGGACGGACAGGGGCAGGATGACGCCGGAACCGGTCAGGATGCTGCGAATCAGGAAAGCGGTCACCTGTCCGATCCCAAATTCTGTCGAGCCTTTCCCGTTGATGATGTCCATCCCGATTTCATGCGTGCGCATGAGGGCCTCCTCCGGGTTGTATCCTGGAAACTCACTGGCCTCTCTTCCGGCAATCATCACAGATGAAAACGGAACCATAGAGGAATCACCGTGTTCGCCAAGTACCCAGGCGGCAATATCCTTTGTGGAACATCCGGTCTGCTCACTCAGCGTACGCAGAAGACGGGCTGTATCGAGCAGGGTTCCCGTACCGAATACCTGAAAGCGATCAAGATTCAGAAGCCTGCGCATGCAGTCTGCCATGATATCGCAGGGATTCGTGATACAGATGACCGGTCCGGTGATGGTGATGTCCCTGAGCGACATAGCCAGATCAAAGATCATCTGGGTCGAGTCGCCCAGCAGATCGAGACGGGTCTGCCCGGGCTCCCGTGCCTTGCCAATGGCAATGACCGTGAGCGATGCGGTTGCACAGTCCTCGTAGGTACCGCTGCGGACAACGCCCTTGGCCGGGGGATAGGACAAGGCATCCATGATATCCATGGCCTGAGACTCAGCTTTCCCGGGCAGAATATCAACCAGAACGATCTCATCTGGTCCTTGCTCGGCCATAAGCGCCCGGGCGACATGGGAACCGACATGCCCTGCACCAATAATGACAACTTTTCCGTGCATCATTTTTCTCCTTCCGGAAATACTGTAAAGAACCAATCGGGCAGATGAACCGGAGGCTGAGATGCCGTTCCGGCGAATCAATGATTCTCCGGAACGGGTGTTGCAGCAGGCAGGGGAGTCGAATCTGTCCGACCAGATCTTATCTGCTTGCCTTGAAGATGGCCAGCATGTCTGCTTCCCTGAGCAGTTTTGCGGAGCCCTTGGCGCCATTAACGCCTACAGCGCACTTGTGAGCCATGAGTGCAAGATCCTCGTCGGTGGCGTTGACGCCAAGCTCTCTTAAGTTGATGGGCATGTTGATTCTCCGGAAGAAAGCTTCGAGCGCCTCAATGCCTTTGAGGGCAATCTCCTCGTCCGAACCTGCAGGTTCAACGCCCATGACGTTGATGGCAAAGCGCCTGAACCGGGGCAGGCAGTCTTTGTAAACATATCTGGCCCAGCTGCCCCAGATGGCAGCAAGTCCTGCACCATGCGCCACATCGTACAGGCCGCCGAGCTCGTGTTCAAGCTTATGCGTCATCCAGTCGCCGCCGTCATTGCCGCAGCCGGTCAGACCGTTGTGCGAGAGGCTGCCTGCCCACATGACCTCGGCGCGGGCATCGTAGTCTTTGGGATTCTTTACGAGAATCTCGGCATTTGTCATGACCGTGCGGAGGAGTCCTTCTGCCATGGAATCGGTGATTTCCATGTTTCCACCGTTGGTGAAATAGCGTTCCATGGTGTGCATCATGATGTCGGTGCAGCCGCATGCGGTCTGATAGTCCGGCAGGGTCATGGTGAGCTCCGGATTCATGATGGCAAACTTTGCTCTGCCAAAATCGCTGCTGTAACCACGCTTGACCAGACCGTCTTCCTTGGTGATCACGGAGGAGTCGCTCATTTCGCTGCCAGTCGCGGCAATGGTCAGGATAACGCCGAGCGGCAGACAGGCTTTTGCCTGACGCTTGTAGTCATAGAAATCCCACACATCGCCCTCGTTTGTGACGCCGTAGCCAATGGCCTTGGCGGAGTCAATGGCACTGCCGCCGCCAACAGCAAGCAGGAAATCAACGCCTTCCTTCCTGCACAGCTCAATGCCTTCATAAACCAGGCTGAGGTGTGGATTCGGTACCGCGCCGCCAAGCGTGACATAGGCGATACCGGCTTTGTCAAGGGTATCTGTCACCCGCTGCAGCAGTCCTGAGCGGACGACACTGCCGCCGCCATAGTGGATCAAGACTTTGGTTCCACCAAATTCCTTTATGAGATCTGCGACTTTCTCCTCGGTTTTCCTGCCGAAGATGACTTTTGTTGGTGTGTAATAATTGAAATTGAACATCTTTGACCTCTTCCGGTGCGGTACCGGCATAATGAAGGAAAACGGATCCCGCAGTTATTTTCCGTCTCCGCGCGGACAGGTTCTCAGTTCAAGAAAACCGGCCTAATTATAAACCCTTGAGTCGTAGTCTAGTCAAGGCCTGCAGGTTCATTTGTGAATGTACTTTCTACAATATGACGGGGATAATCGCGAACGTGCATTGTTATTAGGCCAATCCGGTTGCCGGACCCATCTGATACAATGAAAAAGGGCCGCATGATTTGCGGCCCGGAGGTTTTATTCGAGATTCAGATGACGGTCCAGGATCAGCCACGTGCATACCGCGTAAATGGCTGAAAAGACCAGCGCTGAGATGATGCTGAAGGTGGCAAACGGCATCTGCAGGGACATTGGCTGGAGCAGGCGGGTAAAAAGCTGAGAGCGTGCAATGGACAGCAGGACATAGCCCAGAATGGCGCCCAATATGGCGTGTTTCTGCCACAGGTGTCCGATTGCGATGGCCAGATACATGTGAAGGACGCCTTCGCTCATTGAGGTCACCAGGAGAAGGAAATTCTCGAGGGTCAGATAGGCATATGGGTCAAAATCGGGGAAGAGGCGCTTGAAAAAGACGGCGCCCAGCTGACGCCCTGCGGCCGGAATGCCCACCGTATAGATGAGCCAGAACGAGATGACGGCCACAATGCCGTTTACGCAGGTCCAGATCATGGAAGCGAGGAACTTGCCGGCAATATGTTCGGCGGTGGAGACCGGGAGGGCCAAGGAAAGATAGCCCTGATTGCCAAGCAGGTTCTGTCTGAACCGGAAGATAGTCAGAATGAAGGTCAGGAAAAAGGCAAGGAAGATCAGTGCAAACAGGATGGCAAACAGGATGACGGTGATGGTACCGACGTTCTCAAGTTTATACTGGGTGCGCACATTGAAACCGATAACGGCGCTCAGTGCGAGCATGGCCAGCATAATCGGCGCCAGCAGGCGGCCCATGGAGATGAGATCGTGTTTCAGAAGTTTAATCAGCATTTGAATTCCTCCCTGAACAGTTCGTCAATGCTCTTCCCGGTATTAATGCGGGTTTCCTCGGCGTTTCCATAACGGACTATGTGTCCCTGCTTGAGGAAAATGATCTCATCCAGGAACGGTTCGACATCCGCGATGAGGTGCGTTGAGATGAGCACCAGTGCGTTCCGTTCATAGTTGCCTATGATTGTCCGCAGAATGAAGTCGCGTGCAGCCGGATCCACGCCGGCAATCGGCTCATCCAGAATGTAGATCTCAGCCTGCCGGCTCATGGTCAGGACCAGCTGGACCTTTTCGCGGTTGCCCTTTGAAAGCCGTTTGAAGACCATGTGCTCATCTATACCCAGTGAGCTCAGCAGATCATGCGCGCGGGCCTTGTCAAAGTCTTTGAAAAAGTCGGTATAGTATCCAACGAGCTGGCCGACCCGCATGTAGTCCGGCAGAAAGTCCCGGTCCGGCAGGTAGGCAATGCTTGCCTTGCTGGCTTTGCCGGGTTTCTTGCCATTGATCAGCAGTTCACCACTGGTGGGCTGGAGGAGGCGGCAGGCGATCTTGATGAGTGTCGTTTTGCCGCTGCCGTTTGGACCGAGAAGGCCGACGATTCGCCCGGAATCAAGCGTCAGGTCAATGCCGTCGAGTGCAAGCTTGGTTCCGTATTTCTTTGTCAGATTACGACATTCCAGTTTATTCATGGCTTGTTGTTTCCTTTCCGATGACAGTATGACTGTGGATGTGCGCATCAAAGCTTGCGGCAATTTCCGCCTCGGTGAATCCGAGCGATTCAAGCTTTGATATGCAGGTCGCAAGGATGGCATCGCTGTATGACCGACGAAGCTGCGCAATCCGGGCAGCATCATTTGTGACCGTTTTTCCGGTGGTACGCTGCGTTTCGAGAAGCTGCTCGCTTTCAAGCACGTTCAGTGCGCGCTGCAGCGTGTTCGGGTTAACGCCCGCCTCCATGGAAAGATCCCGAATAGAGGGTAGCCGGGATCCGGGCGGATAGATGCCGCAGATGATGGCGGCCTTCATCTGGTCAATAATCTGCAAATAGATCGGCTGATCTGACTGAAAATGCCACTTCATACTGACCTCCTTGAAATGTGTCACTGTATTAAACTCTTAATACAGTGACACATTATAGCGGCTTTTTTTCATTTGTCAACTGTTTTTTTAAAAAACAGAATCGGTGGCATGGCCACCGCTTAATGCGTCGTTTTGTGCTGTGCTTCCCATCTGGTCAGCCAGATCAAGAGGACCGTGATATCACCCGGTGAGACGCCGGAAATGCGGGAGGCTTCTCCAATGGAGAGGGGCTGGATGGCAGAGAGTTTCTGCCGGGCCTCAATGCGCAGCCCGTCGATCTGCATGTAGTCGGTATTTGGCGGCAGGAGACGGTTTTCAGCTTTGCGGAAACTGTCTACCTGGTGCTGCTCTTTTTCGATATAGCCCTCATACCGGAGGGAGATTTCCACCTGTTCCTGGACATCCGGCGGGAGCGTTTCAAGATCACTGACCATGGGCGCCAGATCGGTGTAGAGAATATGCGGCCGGCGAAGGAGATCTGCCGCATTGACGCTGCCGGCAGGCTCACTCTGGCCGAGCGCCTCAAGCTGCCGGCAGAGTTCGGGCGTCTTGGGAATCCAGGTTCTGGTGAGAAATTCGCGCACTTCTTTCGTCCTGGCAGCCTTTTCGCGCATGCGCTCAAGGCGCTCATCTGAGGCGAGGCCAACCTGATGCCCGATCTCCGTCAGGCGGAGATCTGCATTGTCCTGACGCAGGAGCAGACGGTATTCGCAGCGGCTGGTCATCATCCTGTAGGGCTCGTTGGTGCCTTTGGTGGTCAGATCATCCACCAGAACGCCGATGTACGCCTGATCGCGTCCGAGATAGATGGATGGCTCATGGCGGATAAAGCGCGCGGCGTTGATGCCTGCCAGAATGCCCTGGCCGGCGGCCTCCTCATAGCCGGAGGTGCCGTTGACCTGTCCGGCAAGATAGAGGCCGGCAATTTTCCGGCAGCTGAGGTCCGCACGAAGCTGCAGCGGATCAATGCATTCATACTCAATGGCGTAGGCCAGGCGCAGCACTTCGGCGTGTCGCAGGCCGGGAATGGTATGGAGCATTTCAAGCTGGACATCCTCAGGCATGGACGTGGAAAGCCCCTGGACGTACCATTCCGGTGTGGACATGCCCTCCGGTTCAAGGAACAGCTGATGCCGGTCCTTATCGGCAAACCGCATGATCTTGTCCTCAATGGACGGGCAGTATCTGGCGCCGGTGCCGTGAATCTGTCCCGAGTACATGGGCGCTCTGTGAATGTTGCGCCGCAGAATGTCATGCGTTTCCTGATTGGTATAGGTCAGGTAGCACTGTG
>JAFSZW010000446.1 GCA_017458865.1 Clostridia bacterium | reverse complement strand
GCTTCCTCGACGGAGAATGACAACATACCTGAAAACATTCTTGACGGAAACAGCAAAACGCGCTGGGTTGCTTCAAGCAGTTCCTATCCCCAGAGCATCACTGCTGATCTTGGCAAAGAGTATACCCTGGACACGATCTCAATAGACTGGTTTTCGAAGAAAAATCGGTCCTATACCTAGGTTGTGGAAGCCAGCTCAGACGGTATTAATTATCAGGTTATTGCTGACCGCAGTGATAACAATGTAGTCGGCACGACCACGGATGTTCTGCGCGCAGCCAGAGGCCGGTATATACGAGTTCAGGTGCTGTCCTGCAGCCAGAAAGACGGATACGCATCGCTTCACGATATGCAGATAAACGGCTGGTTGTTTGATATTCAGGGATATAAAGTGGATTACGATAACAAACTGATCTTCATCTCCGATATGAACGCGCTTACAGTGAAGGACTTCGCCGATCACCTTAGCAGCGAAGGCAACTGTGCTCTCTCAATTCAGGCAGCCGATGATTATATCCATAGTGGGGATCAGGTCCGGATTACAGATGCGTATGGACGGAAAACAATCTATACCGTCACAGACCGAGAATATGCATACCGGTATTTCACCGATCTCGCCCTTTACAAAACTGTTCTCTTCAGCAGCGAGGAAGGCTTTTCCCAAAAAACTGGAACAAATACCCATGCATACAATATTAATGATGGTCATCCGGAAACTGCCTGGACAGCTGAGACAAAAAGCAATGCAAACTATCCCGAATGGATAGGCGTTGATCTGGGCAGAGAGTTCGGTATTTTTGAAATTGACATGCAGTTTGAAACCAAGGATGACCGTGTTTACCAGTACGAGGTATACGCCCTGCCTGATCAGCAAATCAACTGGTATGAAGATTTCCTTTCAAAGGAAATGCTGATCATTGACCAGTCAGAAAACAAAACGTTTGATGACGGGCATTACCACCACGAAATCATGGGAAATAAAGGCCGATACGTCATCATCCGTATACTTGGTAACAGTCTGTATCCTGATAACAATCACGCAGCTGCCAGCCTGTATGACCTGCAAGTATACGGCACATCCTATGACAGCTATTCGAGATAACCCTGCTGCAGACACCATTCCCGCTGCTTATGGCATTTACCGGATGGTGCCTGCGTCCTGGCACCCAGTCATCCGCATTGCCAAGTAAACTACTGACCCGTTATGTCCAATGGAACAGTCGGATCTACCGGGAGATCTCATCCTCTGTCCGGCTACCCTTCGGCAGTGTCCATGCGCTCTTTGCCGAGGCCTCTATCACTTTCAAGGCAATCCTCCGGCGATTGAATCATCCACATATGAGCTCAGAAAGGCTCCACGAACTCCTGTGACAGGATTTCGTGGAGCCTTTTTCGTGGTTACTCAAAACGCAGGAGAAACCTCAAAGCAGTTGATCATCATGCGCAGAGCGCCGCAATGGCATAGGCATAGATCCGGGCAGCCTTGTAGAAGTTCTCAATATCAATGCTCTCATCCGCCTGATGCTCCAGCTCCGGCTCACCAGGGAAAATCATACCGAAAGCAACGCCTTCCTTGAGATGGCGTGCATAGGTGCCACCGCCAATGGCATACGGATGATCGTCCGTCCCCATAATGCCATTGTACACGTCCATCATCTTCCGGACCAGTTGGGACTTCTCCGGCACATGATGCGGCTTCGAGTCGCGGCCCGGCGCCATGACAAATCCGTAATCACGCAGCGTCTGCGCCACCATGCCACGGACAGTGTCCCCGCTGAACATAACCGGATACCGGCAGTCATAGGTCACACTCAACTGTCCGTCACGGACACTCAGAAGGCCGAGATTCAGTGTCAGTTTGCCGGAAACCTCATCCTGGCCGGCAATGCCCAGTCCGCGTCCATCGTTTTCCGTACCGGTCATCTCATACAATGCACGGATCGCAGTGCCGCCTATACCCAGTTTGTAAAGAACTGCCAGCAGCAGCTTGGCCGCGTTGACGCCCTTATCCGGCATGGAGCCATGAGCAGGTATTCCGGTGACCCGGATCCGGGTGTTTCCATCCTCAAGGGAGGTCTCAATCTCACAGGCTTCATGATCGCATTCAAAAGCATCCGCGGCAGCTTCGCGCACGTCGCCTGCCACCAGCGCAACAGCCAGTCCGGGAACGACATTGCTGCGTGTGCCGGATTCAATCGAAATCAGGCGGGCGTCATCCATTGCCGCATCCAGCTGCATGGCTGTAATGCCCTTCTCCGTGTTGATCATCGGGAAATTGGCATCCGGTGAGAAGCCCATATCCGGCAGACCGATATTCTTTTCATAATAGGTCAGGTCTTCCATGCCGCACTCCTCGTCGCAGCCCAGGATCAGCCGCACCTTTTTGTTCAGCGGCACACCGGCCTCAACCAGCGCTTTCATGGCAAACAGTGCAGCAACTGCCGGGCCCTTGTCGTCCGCGGTACCGCGTCCTATGAGCCGTCCGTCACGGACTGTCGCGCCATAGGGTTCATCATGCCAGCCGTCTCCCTCCGGCACGACATCCAGGTGTGCCAGCACCGCGATGGTCTCATCGCCGCTGCCGATCTCCGCATCGCAGCAATAGCCGTCCACATCTCGCGGATCCATGTCCAGACGGCGGATATCGGCGATCGCCGTATTCAGCATCCGGCGGACATCCTGTCCAAAGGGTGCATTCTCAGCCGCCTCCCCGCGTACGCTGGGAACCTGAATCCAGCGTTTAAGGGTATCAAGCATATCCCCGTGAAGTGCCTCAAGGGCCGCATCCAGTTTCGGATTTGTCTTAAATTCAGTTGCCATGATCATATCTCCTTTGATTCTTTCTGCATGTCCG
Organism: Clostridia bacterium; assembly: GCA_017458865.1. Classification (GTDB taxonomy): domain Bacteria; phylum Bacillota; class Clostridia; order Christensenellales; family Aristaeellaceae; genus Ventricola. The sequence continues at coordinate 5,204 of JAFSZW010000446.1, read as the reverse complement.
TTCCCGGACAGCAGATTTACTTTGCAAAAACAGTATCCAGCCGGCGCAGCGCCGCCTCCACCTGAGCACGCGGGCACCCAATGTTCAGCCGGATAAATCCCTCACCATGTGAGCCGAAAAAGAGCCCGTCCGTTACAAAAACATGTGCTTCCCGGACCACCCTACCGAGTTCTTCCTGGTTCATGCCAAGTTGCCGGCAGTCAAGCCACATCAGATACGTCGCCTCAAGCTTTGTCACCCGGACTTTCGGCCACTTTTTGGCGTGTTCCACCACCAGATCCCGGTTGCCGGCAAGATAGAGAAGCAGTCCGTCCAGCCATGCGTCACAGTCGGTATATGCCGCTCTGGTTGCAGCCAGTGCGAACGGATTGCCAAATGTGACACCGGACATGTCGCGCTGTGCCTTAACCCGCCCCAGCAGAGCGGCATTTCTTGACACCATGCTGCTCTGCTGCAGACCCGCAACATTGAATGTCTTGCTGGCAGCGCAGAGCATGAGCACCGCATCCTCCTCACTGGCAAGTGTCAGTATCGACGTATGCCTGCAGGGTGCATAGACAAAATCCGCGTGAATCTCATCGCAGATGAGCGGAACCTTATACCGCCGGCACAGGTCAAGCACCTGGCTGAGTTCCTCCCTGCTCCACGCACGTCCGCAGGGATTGTGCGGCGAGCAGAACATGACAGCCTGAGCCTCACCGGCAGCCAGTTTGGCGTCCATTTCCTCAATGTTCAGCGTCCAGCGGTTGTCATCACCCTGAATGAGCGGACTTTCCACCACAGTGCGGCCGCTCTGCCGGATGGACTCAAAGAACGGTCCATAGATCGGCGGGTTGATCAGCACCCCGTCGCCCGGCTTTGTCAGTGCCTGGACTGCCATGCGCATACCGGACACGACACAGGGGCTCATCAGGACATCCTCTTTCCGGATACTGACGCCATGCCTGCGCTGCCAGTAAGCAGAAAGTGCCTCTGAATCTCTGTCGCCATTTCGGGTATAACCCCAGGTGCCCTGCGCAGCCACCTTTGCAACAGCCGCCTGAATAGCAGGTGCAGACGGGAAATCCATATCCGCCACCCACATGGGAATCATCTCAGGGTCACCCTGCTGTTCAAGCATGGCATCCCACTTGACGCACTCTGTCCCCCGCCGCTCAAGTCCGCGGTCAAAGTACGCCTGGTCAAATTCGCTCATTGTTCTGCCCCCTTTATGCATTGATAAATGACATATCCGCTCTTTTTCCTGAGGACCTCCACCCGTTCATACAGCCCGGCAAGATATTTGCCTGCGCTATCGGCTCCCTGCTGCTTGCGGATCACCAGATACAGGCTGCCGCCGGGAACAAGATGGTCCGCCGCATCCCGGAACATTCCATAGATCACATTCTTGCCAGCCCGAATGGGCGGATTGGTGACGATGGCGTCAAACAGTCCGTCAACCGCTGCAAAGCCGTCGGATAGCACTGCCTTTGCCGTCATGCCGTTCTGCCGGATATTCCGCTCAGCCAGTGCCAGCGCCCGTTCGTTGATCTCCGCCATGGTCATCTCGACATCGGGATGTTCCGCGAGGATCATCACGCTCATGGCGCCCCAGCCGGCCCCCATATCAAGCACCCTGCCTGATAAGTCCTCCGGCAGCGATTTGCACAGCAGATCACTGCCGGGATCAATGTGCTCTTTTGAGAACACGCCGGCATCCGCGTCAAATGTCAGTGTCCGTCCAGGCAACTCCACCGTGAATGTCCGGTATTCATGTGCACTTTCCGGGCTCTGCGAAAAGTAATGCTCTGCCATATGCTATTCCCCGTCTTCCTGTTCCATCAGGCCGATTTCCGCCTGCGTCAGTTCCCGATACGCCCCGGGCTCAAGTGCCGGGTCCAGACGAAGCCGCCCGATCCTTACCCGTTTGAGTGCCAGCACCGCATATCCGCGCATGGCAAACATCCGTTTGACCTGATGATATTTTCCCTCCGCAATGCGCACCTCCACCAGGCTTGACCCTGACCCATCCCCCTGCTCAAGAATACGCGCCTTTGCGGGCCTGGCATCAAAGACGCCATCCGAGTCATCTATATGCAGGCCGCTGCGGAATGCGGCAATATCCGCCTCCGTAAAGCAGCCGTCGATTCGTGCTTCATATGTCTTTCCGACTTCCTTGTTCGGGTCTATGAGACGATGTGCCAACGTACCGTTGCTGGTCAGAATCAGCAGACCTGTCGTATCCTTGTCAAGCCGCCCGGCCGGCATACAGCCCATCGCCGTGTACATCGGCGGCAGCAGATCCATAACTGTCCGCTGCTTCTTATCCCGGGCAGCAGTCAGAACACCAGCCGGCTTGTGCAGCATAACCGTACGCTCCGCCTTGAAGACGTATTCCGTCCCCGACACGATGATCCGGCTGTGCTCAGGATCCAGCTTCCGCTCAGGATCCGCTGCCGGTATGCCATCTATGGACACCAGGCCTCTGCGGATCATCTGTTTCACTTCGCTCCTTGAGCCAATGCCCAGCATAGCAAGGCACTTGTCCAGCCGCATCTGTTCACTCATCGTGTTTCGCCCTCCGGTTCCTCATTTTGTCACTTCCGTGCCAGTGACCGGCAGCTCCGGCATCCCCGCAGGGACGCACTTGAACCTGCATATGCAAGTCCCTGCAATCCCGGCCGCACCTTATGCCGTCGGCCCGGCGATCTTCTTGCCTGTATTGAGACAGTACAGGGCATAATACAGCGCTGTCCTGTTTTCCGGCAGCTCCGCGTCCATATGAAGATGCCCGAAATAATAGTGTCGGTGTTCCGTCAGCCTTGCCACCTTCTCAAGGTAGGCACCCAGTGGCGCCTCCTGTGGAAAGACAACGGAAAAAATGCCCTGCTGCTTAAGATACTGCATACTCTGTGACGGTGCCGCATGGCTGATGATCACATCCACACGGTTTCTGGCCTTCCTGAGATTCACGAGCCCCTCTTCATACTCTGCATCTGTGGGCATCTCCTCAGGCCACCAGCTGCGTCCTGGAATGCGGTACATCTGGTCTATGGAATATCCGCCGCCCATGGTAAAGATGCGCATGCCTTCGATCTCATACACCTGTCCGCGCATCAGATGGCGGATATTCCTCCGGACTCTGTGCACTCTCCCACCGCACCAGTTTTCCTCCGGATACGAATAGATCTTCGGGAAACATTCATGATTCCCATCCAGAAACAGAATTTCATACGTACACTGACTGAGCCGATCCAGCTTGGCCTCATCCGTCAGGCCGAGGCCGAAAATGCACCCGAAATCCCCGGCCACAATGAGCTTGTCCTTATCCGTCCAGTCCTGGCAGGGCAGCGCCGGTTCAAAGAAGCGGCCTGGATCCCCGTGCGTATCACCGGTAATGTAAATCGTGATAATCCCCTCCAAATATGCGCAGCCTTATGGCAGACCGGCATAAAGGCCTTCCTGATAATCTGCGCTGACTATTCCATCACTCTGAATGTCTGCCCGTCAAAAATATGAATCTTGTCTGTAATCCGTTCATTCCCATCATCCTCAACCAAAAGCCTGACGAGCTGTTCCTTGAATCTGCGAAGAATGATATTATCCTCAAGGATGACGCCCCTGTGATGGGACAGTGGATAATAAGCAAACGGTTTATTTCCCATTGCCTTATAGATTTTCTCTGCCACACCGGGATAAAACACCGAACAAGCTCCACAGATATGCTGCTTTGATGTCAGGATATAGGCAATTTCATCAAGGCTCTCATCGCTATTTAAAAAATCGATCTCCTTGCTCGTGTCATTTGCGTTAATTAGAACGGGCGGATATTCCCGCATCATCACCTCAAACGCATCTGCCAGAACCTGGTCCTCTGTCAGTCCCCACATCGGAAGGTCGTTGCGGTCCACATGACTGAGACCCATCTGTTTCCGTTTATCTCTGCCCCTGTCCAAATCCATACAGGCAATCAGGACAATATCTCCGTACTGAATGCTGATCACATCTTCATCAACCTGCGCATACGATTCACTGCTCATCGACAATAAAAACAGCCGCGGCTTGACTTCCGTTTCGTAATCCAGTCCTTCCTTATCCGGATCAAGGCGGCGATCCATATTGTGATGAACATTCACACCCATGCGGATCTGCTCCAGAATCGCATCCCACGCATCCGCATCAAAATCGTGATACTTAAAATACTCGTAATGCTGTTCAAGCGGAACCGGCACTGCAAGCATGCTTATATCGCTCCTCGCAACAATCGCCAGCATGTCTCCCTGAAGGATATCCTGTTCGTCGCATTCCTTGTAATATGCATCATTCATGCTCCGGACAAGTCGCCTGTCCATTTTGTTTTCTCCCACATAACCCTTGGGATACATCCGAATCATATCCTCATTTACCTGCAGCTCTTCCTGAATCGCGATCGAAATCCTGTCCACAAACTCGTCATACGTCATCCCGTGATTCCTCCTGTCGGCAGATTGGTCTGTGTGTGCGCGATAGTCATGCTCATGCACAGCAGTGCCCTGATTATACCACGCAAAAGACAATATTCAATACTCGTTGAAAAGATCATTCTGAAATTCCGCGACCTGGGCCTTACCGGACACATCTCCCCATCCGTGCCTTATTCTTTCGAATGCAGCCTGCAGCATTATGCGCAGATGCGTTCAATTGCGGCATCTTTTGCACCAGGCCTGCCGAAATCATGGCACATCTGGGTGCCCCGGTTCTGCGCGCTGCGCAGGCCTGTTGGCGCCTCTGGCGGCTTTTCCCTGCACCACATGCCTGCACAGGAAAAGTGCGTCCGATCAGCTGCCGCGCAGACAGTTTCAGCCGATAGTTTCCACAGCGACCGTCCTGCCTGCCCGGATGCGCCGGTTTCGATAGCGCCCCCAAAAAAGTTTTCGGTTGTTTCTTATCAATATAGCACTTCTCTGCTTTTCCTTTTCGAAAGTTTATGTTATAATGCTGACAATGGAGGAATCCGTGTCGGAATCCATATACACTGGAAGTGTCTGAAGGTTTCCAGTGCAGCTTTATTAATCCTACTCACAGGAGCGTGTTAACCATGAGGAAAAAAAAGTGTGTCGCCATGCTGCTGGCTGGCGGCCAAGGAAGTCGTCTCGGCATACTGACGAAAAAAGTAGCCAAGCCGGCAGTCCCGTTCGGTGGAAAATTCAGGATCATTGATTTTCCGCTTTCCAACTGTACGAACT
>JAFSZW010000445.1 GCA_017458865.1 Clostridia bacterium | reverse complement strand
GCCAGATGAAATCAGGATGTTTGGCCTCAATTGTCTGGCGGGCACGCGTCCAGAATGCTGCCGGCACAAAAGAGGCTACATCGCAGCGGAATCCGTCCACAATATCCGCCCAGTAACAGAGGGCCTCGCACTGCGCGTCCCAGAGCCCAGGCACATTGTAGTCAAGATCAATGATATCGCTCCAGTCGCCGACCCGGTTGCCAAAGGAACCATCCGGCTTCCTGAAGTAAAACTCCGGATGGGTACGGGTATACACCGCATCCGGGCTGGTGTGATTGTAAACCACATCTATGATGCATTTCATGCCATTGTCATGAATGGCCTCAACAAGTGCTTTGAGATCCTCAAGCGTTCCCAGTTCCGGGTTCACCGCACGGTAGTCCGAGATTGAATAGGGACTGCCAAGCGTTCCCTTCCTGTTCTTCTCACCAATCGGGTGAATCGGCAGGAGCCAGATAATGTCGGCGCCCAATGCCCTGATGCGCGGCAGGTCCGGGATCACAGCCCTGAACGTGCCCTCCGCTGTATGATTTCGCACAAAAATAGAATAGATCACCTGCAACTGCAGCTTTGGATCTGTCGTTTTTGCCATGTCAGTTTTCCTCCTGGTTGTTCCCCTGTCAGCCTGTCCGCGTCCTCATCGGCCTGCGGATTATTGGCACGGCAGAGCCTGCATATTGTACTCCATCTGAACTCAAAATGCTACTGATCAAATGGATGCGTTTTATATCGCTGCCATTCACGCAGCAATCCGACCACAGATGTCATTTTCTGTGCAGGATGCATCTTTGGTCCGGGGCACTCCGGTCCGGCTGCAGCGGCGATTTTTCGCACGTCCGGTCAGTTGACGGAACGGGAATTGCGTTGTAAACTATCTGTATTCACAGATGAATCCAAACAGGATGCCGGACAGCTTTTATCTGTCCTTTCTATTATCTCAAACCGCATCCGTTTATGAGCATCCAATTCATTGATTGGAGGTTTTCCATATGCTGACCAGAACATTCTTTAACAGGAGTCCGTTTATCAGCAACCCGTTTGCCCCGCTGCCCGCAGGGGCTATCCGCGCAGCCGGAAAGCTCCGGGAGCAGCTGATCGCCCTTCGGGCCGGTTTCCTTTCCGGCATTCCTTCTCTTATCCCTGAGGCCGGACCTGAAAGTATTTTTTACGGAGGTTCCCTGAGTGCAGATCCCGCAGCCGGCAGAGCCCTTGAGGCCATGCTCCGCACCTCCGCCCTTCTGGCAGACAAAGAGCTCGAGCGTGAGGCACTCAGTCTCGCCCGCCGCGCCGTGGAACAGCAGCGCGAGGACGGCTCTTTCGGCGGCGATGGTGCTTCCTTTGCTTCCCGCTCAACCATGCTCCGCGCGCTTTCGGCTGCCTATTCCATCACAGGCGAGAAGCAGTACCTGTCCTTTATCCTCCGCTATTTCAAATATCTCCAGTCTGCCATCCGGGACAATCCGCTGAGTGCTGAGGATGCGCTTCATACCGCAGATACGCTTGATGCCGGTATCCTGGCCTACAACATCACCGGCCAGAAAGCGTTCATCCCGGTTCTCGAGCTGCTGGTTCGCCAGAGTGCCGACTATACGTCTCTGTTCCATTCCTTCCCGCACCGGACACCGATCTCAAACCAGATCATGCGTGAGAACTGGAAGGAAAGTGACGGCAGCAACGAGTATCTGGAGAAACTCAGGCAGACCGGCAGCGGCGCCAACCTGGCAGAAGGACTGAGAGCTGTGGCACTTTACGGCGTCATTACCGGCAGTGCCAAGCATCTGAGTGCCGCCGAACATGGCCTCGCCCGCATGAACCATCTGCACGGCACACCCTCCGGTGGCATCGCTGCCGATCCTCTGCTGGCCGGAACGAACCCGTCAAGGGGCATCAGCGTAGCGGCAGCTGCGGAGATGGAGGCCTCTTTTGAAACGCTGTTTACCTGTCCGGACGGCGTACAGTTTGCGGATCAGTGGGAACGCATCTTCTATAACGTCATTGAGTCCGCTTTCGCGAAAGACATGCACGCCGTGCAGAGCATCCAGCAGACCAACCAGATCAGCATCTGCACCGGCGATCGTTTCCCGTTCGCAAAAACGGATGCCGCACTCTTTGCAATCAGCGAAAAGGAAGCGCTCGGCGCCATCCTGCCGGTTATCCCCCGTTTCCTGATGCATCAGTGGATGCTCTCAAGAGATGACGGGCTCTGCGCAATGGGCTACGCGCCCTGCCAGGTGCGCTACCGGCTCAAGGATGCCCAGATCCAGCTCACAGTGGAGTCAAACTATCCGAGTTCCGGCACCGTTCGAATCCATCTCAGGATGGACAAAGATATCGCATTCCCGCTGAGGCTGCGCATACCCGCCTGGGCAAACCACGCATCCGCCCACATTCAGGGAGATACCGTTGAGGCCAAGGGCACGCCCTTCCTGGTCATTTCCCGTCAGTGGCATGATGGTGACATTGTCACATTGAACCTTCCCATGAAGCCGCAGATTGAGTCCGGGTACCATCAGGCCGTATCTGTCCTGCGTGGTCCCGTTCTGTACTGTGCGGCGCTTGAGGCGCAGCAGTCCCAGCTTGAAACCGGCGAGATAACCTATGTGACAGAGGCCGCTTTCAGTCATGCCATTGTCACGGATGAGCCGATTGAGGTGGTTACCGACATGGACGAAACGCTGGTTTCGCTGCGGGCACGTGCCGTCCCAGCCGGTCTATGGCTGACAACGGATGGCAACTGCGACGCGCCGCCGATGACCGTCCCCGAAACGGATCAGCAGCACAGCTATGTGCTGACAATGACCCCTTATGCAGACGCCATTCTGCGCATCAGCGTATTCCCCAAGTACTCATTCAAGAGGTAAACCATGAGCAAAACCTATCAGATCCTGATCTGTGATGATGATCCCATCGTCCATCAGTCACTCTCTCTCTACCTTGACAATGAAGACTTCGGGCACGAATCCGCCTTCAACGGCGAACAGGCGCTTGAAATGCTCAAAGCCCGCCATTTCGATCTCATGCTGCTCGACCAGATGATGCCCGGCATGAGCGGCTCACAGGTCTGTCAGACCGTGCGCCGGGATTCCCAGATCCCCATCATCAGGCTCACCGCGCGCGGTGAGGAAATCGACCGCATTCTGGGGCTTGAAATGGGCGCCGATGATTACATCGTCAAACCATTCAGCCCGCGGGAGGTCGTCTCAAGAATCAAGGCTGTCCTCCGCCGGACAAATCCCGCCGGCGACAATGGTACCCCGCAGGAGACGATTACCACACTTACGTTTGGTTCGCTTGAAATCCAGCCGGAGCGCTACAGCGTCAAAATCGGCGGACAGTCCATTGCCTGCACTTCGCGCGAGGTGGATATCCTCACGCTGCTCGCCTCCTCGCCGGGGCGCGTCTATGACCGGGAACAGATTCTGTCCCGCATCTGGGGCTATGACTTTTTCGGCGACACCAGAACCGTCGATACACATATCAAGCGCCTGCGCCAGAAACTGGCCTGCCCGGAGATGGGCGTCAAGTGGGACATCGTCACCATCTACAGCAAAGGCTACAAGTTTGAGGTCCTGCAATGAAGCACAGCGCGTCTTTCCGCCGGTCCATGCTCCTGGCATACAGCTCAGTCGTCATCTTTGCGCTGATGCTGATGCTTGTCTACAACATCACCGCGCCCAATCTGGTCGCGAAAAACAAAGTAGATGATCTGCTCCCAAAGGGGCAGATCATCGCCGGTTATATCGAAAGCACTCTGAGTGGTGAAATTTCCTCGGGCTACCTGGTCCCCCTGATCGGGCGCAGCACCTCCCAGTGGGAAGCCACTGTCTGGGTGGTGGATACCACCGGCGAAACGCTGATCCGGACCCAGGTCATAGACGACCGCAAAGTGGGCCGGCTGCCGGCATCCCTTGCCAGTTCCATGATGCCTGCCATTCTCAAAGGCCAGAATGCGACGCATGTCGGCAGCCTGGAGGATATCGCCGTCCAGACAACGCAGAGCCCCTATTCCGCATCAAATCCGCTGCAGTTCATTGGCGATGCCGACAGCACCTCAGCCGAGGAGGACCTGAGAGACAAGATCATCGCGGTTGCCGTTCCCATCTTCTATGATAAAACCGTCGTCGGTGCCGTCTTCATGGCGCAGACCATGAAAGAGGTCATGAACAGTGTCCGTGTCCTGACCAATACCATCATGCTGTCCATCGTGGCCGTTGCCCTCATCCTGCTCCCCTTCATCTTCTTCATCGCCTCGCGCATGACGCGGCCGATCACGAAAATGCGGAATGTCGCACTGACCATGGCCGGCGGCAATCTTAACGTGCGCGCAGATGATACCGGCAAGGATGAATACGGTGAACTGGGGCACGCCCTCAATTTCCTGTCCTCGGAGCTTGGCAAAACCATCTCCTCGCTTGAGTTTGAGCGAAACCGGCTGGAGGGATTCATCAACGGCCTCAGCGAGGGCATCCTCGCCTTTGATAATGACCGGCATCTGACTATGATCAACCCGGCTGTCATCTCTCTGCTCGGTCTCCCCGAGTCTCTCGATGCCGCTACCGCCGACAACGAACTTAAGACAAACGCATCCGATGTGACAGCGGTATTTGACAGCGTTCTCGATACCCGCGAGGGCGCGCAGCAGACGCTCTGGCGCGGACAGATCGCGCTCCACATCTCTGTTGCGCCGCTGTTTGATTCAAACGGCGGGTTTAACGGCTGTGTCGGCATCCTGTCGGATGTCACCAGCGCCGAGCGCCTTGAGCTGACCCGGCGGGATTATGTCGCCAATGTCTCCCACGAGCTCCGCACACCGCTGACTGCATTGCGGGCGCTCATGGAGCCCCTGCGGGACGGCCTTGTCAAAACAGAGGAGCAGCGTCAGCAGATCTATGATGTCGTCCTCCGCGAAACCATGCGCCTTTCCCGTCTGGTCAATGACATGCTCGAACTGTCCCGTCTGCAGAGCGGTACCGCGTCCATGGCCGTATCAGATTTTGAGCCTCAGCCGCTCTTTGAGGTCATCCGCGAAACCTATCTGCCGTATGCTGAGGACTACCAGAAGACATTCATCTATGATGTCCCGGATCATCTGCCGCCGGTCAGGGGAAATCCGGACCGTACCCAGCAGGTACTCGTAGCGCTCCTTGACAATGCGTTCAAGTACACCCCGGACGGTGGGACAGTCACCCTGGCTGTCGAACAGGTTCCGGACATGCTCCGTGTCTTTGTGCGGGATACCGGCATCGGTATCTCTGAGGAGGACCAGGCGCATGTCTTTGAGCGCTTCTACAAGGCAGACAAATCCCATCATGGACAGGGAACCGGTCTCGGTCTGGCCATCGCCTACGAAATCATGCATCTCCTTGGCGAAACCATGTCCGTATCAAGCGTCCCCGGTGAGGGCAGCTGCTTTACCTTTACCCTCCACCTCGCTCCGCCGCCGGAAACCTCCCCTGCGCTCCCGGCAGGAAACGGATAACATTTGTCAACAGAACCCAAAAGGGCTGCCCTTCGGGCAGCCTTTTTCTGTTTGATTACTGATTGTGTTCGTTCCTGTAATGCGTCAGGAGCTTCTCAATACGATGCCAGGGATTGAGCAGATATGACAGCGACTGATCATGATTCAGCGTCGCGATGACGTATGCCATATACTTGCACATATCCGCCTGGGAGAACCACGGACGATCCAGAACCGTCTGCGGCGTGTATGTCAGATTGGTGGCAAAAACATGGTCAAGGATGCCGTCATTGTAGGCCTTGTCAAAGATCTCAAGACCCTTCGTGAAAAATGCAAACGTGGCACCTGCAAAGACGCGGTGTGCGCCCCGGTTCTTCAGGTTGAACGCCAGGTCCAGGATGGAATCGCCGGAGGCGATAATGTCATCCGCAACAAAAATATCCTTGCCCTCAACGCTGTCGCCCAGATACTCATGAGCGATGATTGGGTTGCTTCCGTTGACAATGCGCGTATAGTCACGCCGTTTGTAGAACATGCCCATATCCACGCCAAGCGCAGAGCTGTAGTAGATGTTCCGGTTCAGGGCACCCTCATCCGGCGAGATGACCATCATGTGCTCCTTATCGATCTTGAGATCGGTATATGTGCGGCACATGGCCTTGAGCATCTGGTAGGTCGGCATGATGGATTCAAACCCATGCAGCGGAATGGCGTTCTGGACGCGCGGGTCATGGGCATCAAAGGTAATGATGTTGGAAACGCCCATTCCCACCAGTTCCTGGAGCATGAGTGCGCAGTCAAGCGACTCACGGGAAGAGCGGCGGTGCTGCCGGCCCTCATAGAGCATCGGCATGATAACGTTGATCCGGTATGCCTTGCCGCTAACCGCCGCAATGATACGCTTCAGGTCTGCGTAATGCTCATCCGGCGTCATGGGCACGTCCTGTCCATACAGCTTATAGGTGCACTGATACGCGCCGACATCGCAGATAATAAAGAGATCATATCCGCGAACCGTTCCTTTCAGCATGCCCTTTGCCTCGCCCGTTCCAAAGCGGGGACAGACTGCCTCAAGCAAAAATCCGTTCTTGTCGGTTCCGTAGAAACTGTGCAGGCTCTGCTGGCCGCTTTCATTGTCCGGCTCCTCTGCAACCTGCCACCGAAGCAGATACTCGTTTACTCGTTTGCCCAACGTCTCGCAACCGTTCATGGCAATTACACCAAGCGGCGCAACAGGTCTGGTCGGAAACTTCTTCTGGGATTCAGGCTCTCTGGTGATTTCAATCTCATTCATTGGGGATCTCCATCCTTTCCGCTTCCGCTATTGAGGCAATGAAACTGTCTATTTATAACGGGAATTCCCGTAATTGCGTCTTTAGATTCCACACTAACTGTGTACACACAGGTATCATGATACACAAAACGGGCGGGAAAAGCAACCATTTCCATTCGGATAAACCATAATCTTTTTTCATGACTTACCTGTGTTTCATGCCAATTATTCCATCAATTCTGTCAAATCGGCAGGTATTTTCCACTGACTTCCTGGCAGGTTTTTCGACACCTCTCCCAATAATGAGGCAAAACCTTATCTGTCATTTTCTGTGAAACAGGATGTAAATTTCCGCTGTCCTGCCGATCTTTCGCATCATTTCCGGCCGTTTGACCGGGCAGCTGGTTCACTTGCCTCCATTCCGCAGGTATCTGATGTCGGTCCGGGGAGCGGCACTTGGGGCAATGCCTGGGCCGGCGGCAGACAGGGCACCGGACGCTGAATCCAGGTCCGCAGAGCATCTGCTGCACATGGTGCATCAATCCGAAACGCTTCTTGACCCTCCACTTTGCTGCTGCTATAATTGGCACACAATTCAGCAAAAGAAGGGACTATTATGAAACGCATCGTTTTGACCGGCGGCGGTACCGCCGGACATGTATCACCAAACCAGGCCCTCATTCCCGAGCTGCTTAAGGAAGGCTGGGAAATCCACTATATCGGCACCAAAAACGGAATCGAACGTTCCCTGATTGAACCCATTCCTGAGGTCACCTATCACTGCGTCCAGTCCGGCAAGCTGCGCCGGTATTTTGATCTCAAGAACTTTACCGATATTTTCCGGGTCATTGCCGGCTGCGTCCAGAGCATTGGCCTCATCGGCAAACTCAAGCCGCAGATTGTCTTTGCCAAAGGCGGTTTCGTCTCTGTTCCGGTCGTCTATGGTGCAGCCATCCGCGGCGTGCCGGTCGTCATGCATGAGAGCGACATCACGCCCGGCCTTGCCAATAAGCTCTGCAAGCCGTTTGCCAAATGCCTGTGTACGACATTTCCGGAATGCGCCAAAGCAGTTGGCGATAAGGGTGTTGTCACCGGCACACCGCTGCGCCAGCAACTGTTTACCGGTTCGCGCGAGCGCGGCCTCAAGATGGCCGGTTTCGACGGTTCGAAACCGGTCCTGATGATGACCGGCGGTTCCCTTGGCGCCCAGACGGTCAACGCTGTCCTTCGGGATGCCCTGCCGCAGCTCCTGCCGGACTATGACATTCTCCATGTCTGCGGAAAAGGCAATCTGTCCGAGGCGCATCAGAACATGCCAGGATATGTCCAGTTTGAATACCTGACGGACGGCATGACGGATGCATACGCCTGTGCAGACCTTCTCCTTTCCCGTGCAGGCTCAAACTCCCTGTCCGAAATTCTGGCACTGCATAAGCCTGCCCTCCTGGTCCCGTATCACAGTGGCCGGGGTGACCAGGTGCTCAACGCCAAGTCCGTTGAGTCACGGGGACTTGCGCACGTCCTCCTTCAGGGAGATCTGACGCCGGATTCGCTGGTCAAAGGCATCCATGAGCTGGATGCAGACCGCGAGGCACTCCGTGCACGCCTTGAGGCACTTCCGAATGCAGACGGCACACAGGCCGTTCTGGCCGAGATCCACCGCTATACCAAATAACACCGGGCAGCCATCCAGGCTGCCATTCAATTGACTGTTGATATGACGTGAAAGAAATCTATGGAAAAGTTTGACATCATTGTGGTCGGCGCCGGCCACGCCGGCTGCGAGGCCGCACTGGCAGGCGCCCGGATGGGCTGCTCAGTACTCCTGCTCACCCTGAATCTGGACAGCATCGCCCTCATGCCCTGCAATCCCGCAATCGGCGGAACGGGAAAAGGACATCTCGTACGGGAGGTAGATGCGCTCGGCGGCGAGATGGGTCTTGCCGCTGATGAT
>JAFSZW010000444.1 GCA_017458865.1 Clostridia bacterium | reverse complement strand
TCATTAATGTCAATCGTTACTTACCTTCTTGAAACGATACAGATATTTTAGCCATGGCACATTCTTGATTTGTCGAGCCACATTCTTTGGAATAAAACAGGTCATTCCATTTCCCATCTTATGGTGTATACTGTGTCTACCTTTCATTTGGGGCACTCCATTTCTTCCTTTGGAAAGTCCTACCGCCGATAACCTCAATCGGCACACAACCACTTTGGGACATCTGCGCCTGTTTCGGTTAAGGTGATCACCTTCCTTTCGCCATCGGCGAACGCCCTGCAGGGGCATCGGTCAGATCGCATTCCTGTGTCAAACAGACTGCGGGTTTGGCTCTGTCGAATGCATCATTAATTCCCATTCATGTCGCCTTTCTGTTATCGCAAAAAAATCGGTTTTGTCCATAACGAAAACCGATTTTGGCATGTACGAAAACGATAAAGGTCTTTAAAATAATCTATGAGTTTTTATTGATTCGACTACTTTACTGTTTTGAATATTGGATAAAGAAATTACGGGATACTCAAAGTCTGTGCCTCCGGCCTGTTTGAGTTTCTTTTGTTTCTATCGATTTTGTTCTGCATCGCATTATGAATCCACATTTAACGTTTAAGCAGTACCGCAGGACAGACCTGTTTTTCTTTGCAGTCATCCTGGCGGTTTCCGAATGGCTGATCATCACCGCCGGCAGCCGGTGGTTCAGGGATCAGCTGTATACCGTTTCCGCAGTCGCCGCCGTCACCGCCATCGTCATGATGCGTTGGGGACCATGGAGTCTTATCCACGCCGTTCTCGGCGGTGTAGTTTACTGTCTGGCCGGCGGCGGGAACATCAGGCAGTGGGCAATCTACTGCGTGGGCAATGCCGCCGCCATGGCAGGCCTGCTCTATATCAGACACTTCGGGCAGAAGCGGATCAGGGAGGATTTCCTCCTTAACATCCTCTATGCCCTGTGTATTCAGCTGCTGATGCAGCTGGGACGGGCGCTGGTTGCGCTCGTGACAGGTGCCCCTGTGGTATCCTGTCTGAATTTCTTTACTACGGATGCACTTTCCGGGCTGTTCACCTCAGTGATTGTCTGGATTGCAGCCCGACTCGATGGAATGCTCGAGGACCAAAAAACCTATCTTCTCCGCCTCAACAGGGAACGAGAAGAAAACAACAAAGGGGGATATTGATGAAAGCCGTTGCATCTGACTTCCTCGTATACGATGAGGCAACACATTCGTATCACGAAAACCCGGAACAGATCGTAAGAGATGATGTCGAGAAACATTACTGGCATCATGTCGCGCTGACCATCGCCAAGGACTGGCGCCTGTATATCATGCTGGTTCCCATGATCGTGGTCTTCCTGCTCTGGCGCTACTTCCCGATGTATGAACTTCTCGGATGCTTTAAGGTAGCAGATAACGTACTGCCCGTTGCGGACCAGCTGTTTTCCGGCTTCTCCAACTTCAAGATTCTGCTCTCCGGAAAGGAAACCCTTTCCATTGAGTTCTGGCGGGCACTGCGCAACACCTTCGTCCTGAGCTTCTATGGACTCTGCTTCGGCTTCCCGATGCCAATCATCCTGGCACTGTTCTTCAACGAAGTGCGCAGCAATGCCGCCCGTTCGGTATACCAGGTGCTGACCTACCTGCCCAAGTTCATGTCCACTGTCGTTATGACTTCTCTGGTCATGATGCTTGTCAAGCAGGGCGCACAGACCTCCAACATGGGCATTGTCTCCCAGGCGCTGGCCAATATCGGCCTCATCTCCCAGGAGACGGCAAGGGCCGGTCTGCTCAACAACCCCGGATTCTTCCGCGCGATCTACATCATCAGCGGCATCTGGGAGGGCGCAGGCTATGACAGCATCGTGTTCTTTGCCGCGATCATCGCCATTTCGCCCACCAGCTACGAGGCTGCGCAGATCGACGGTGCCGACAAGATGGCTCAGATGCGCTATGTTGTACTCCCGTCCATCCTCTCCACCATCGTCATCATGCTGATCACGCGAATCGGTTCGCTGCTCAACATCGGTTATGAGAAGGTTATCCTGCTTTACAACGCGAATACCTTCATCACCGCTGATGTCGTTTCCACCTTTGCCAACCGCTACGGCCTTGAGGGTGCATCCAAGGGCATCGCCTCCGCAGCCGAGATGATGAACAATATCATCGGTATGCTGCTGGTCATCGGCGCCAACACCATTGCACGCAAGGCATCCGACACGTCGCTGTATTGATTTAGGGGGCTGCCATGAAAAGAAAGCTTGAGGTCACGGAGCTGATATTCAAGATTATCAGCTATACGCTGCTCACCATTTTCGCACTGGGCTGTCTCTATCCGTTCGTCTATGCCGTATCCGCCTCCATCAGCGGCGCCAAGGCAGTCGATTACAATGAGATCGTCCTGCTGCCCAAGGACATTCAGTTCGAGGCATTCCACCGGATGTTCTCCGATAACATGTTCTGGAACGCATATTCAAACACGCTGTTCCTCACGCTGTACGGAACCATCTGGGCTCTGCTCTACTCCATCCTCGGTGCATACGCGCTCTCCAAGAAGCGCCTGCTGTTCCGGAAGTTCTTCAACTTCTTCCTCGTGTTCACCATGTGGTTCTCTGCCGGCATTGTCCCGCAGTACCTGAACTACCTGGCCACCAAAGCCGTCTTCAACGGCGTCGGCATCATGGATGACAAATGGCTGGTCGTCATCGCCATGGGCATGCAGGCCATGAACATCATCCTGCTGCGCAACGCATTTGAAGGCGTTCCCTCCGAGATTGAGGAGGCCGCCATCGTGGACGGCGCCACCGAGTTCCAGGTGCTCAGCACCGTCTACATCCCGATGAGCAAGTCAACGATCGCAACGGTCGCTCTGTTCTTCGCCATCTCCCGCTGGAACGGCTATTTCTGGGCACGCCAGATGATTTCGAATTCCTTCGAAAAGCCGCTGCAGGTCTTCATCCGTGAGCTGCTCGAGCAGTACCGCGATGCTGAGTTCATCGCCGGCTGGAATGAGGTCTATGCATCCGACTCTGTCATCTATGCCCTGATCGTCTGCTCCATCGTACCTATTCTCATTATCTATCCGTTCATCCAGAAGTACTTTGCCAAGGGCGTCAACGTCGGCGGCGTTAAGGAATAATGGTTGTCGCGGAAAGTCCGGTCGGATTTTCCGTTCAACATAGAGCCTGTCTATTATTTAAGGAGGATTCTCATGAACAAGAAATTTCTGTCTGTGCTCCTGGTCCTCATGATCCTGCTCACCGGCGCTGTCGCGCTTGCAGATCTTGAGTATGCAGACGGCACTGTGCTGCGCATGGCCACTGGCTACAACAGCTCACGCACCGGCCTCTTCTTTGATGACCAGACTGCTGGCGAGGGCATCACCCTGGCCGACGGCAAGACCTACAATTCCGGCGACCTCAAGCCCACCTGGGTCCGCCTGCAGGAAGTCCTGAATGTTGTTTTCGAGAACAAGTATCAGGGCAACGGCGCATCCGCTGAGTTTGACTACTGGAAAGAGCAGCTGGGCGAGGTCGACATGCTCGCCGGCACCGCTGCCAAGCTGTCCGAGTACGGCGAGAGCGGCTCCATCGTCAACATCGCCGAGTATCTCGACGAGATGCCGAACTTCAAGGCCTATCTCGACGCCAACCCGATCGTCCGCCTCTCCATCACCGGCAACACTTCTACCGGCGCCATCTACTTCTCCCCGTATTTCGACGGTGTCAACGACATCGAGCGCATGCCCCTCATGCGTGTTGACTGGGTTGCGAAGCTCCTGAACGGCGAGGGCGAGTTTGCGGCTGAAAAGTGCGGCACCCTGAAGGCTGCTGCCTACACGCCGTACATGCCGACCTCCGGCAGCGTCGAAATCGACGTGGTCAACCTTGACGGTGCCACCGTTGATACCATTGCCAAGAACTATGACAAGGCCGGCAACATCGTCGCCAAGATGAATGACGCCCTGGCCGCCGGCGATGTGGACGGCGTGACCGCTGTCAACATGCTGCGCACCTACATCGACGAGGCTTATGACGGATACTATGGCACCGAGCGCGCCAACCTGTTCATCGGCCAGAACGCCGCATGGGACGCTGATGAGATGGTCGCTCTCCTCCGCTGTGTGGTAGCCAATGCCTACACGCTGAACGGCACCGACAAGATTCAGGGCCTGTTCACCCGTGAGGACAACAACAATCAGCGCCGGGTTGACATGTTCCGCTTTGCCGGCCATCTGTTCGGCATCCGCGGCCTTGAATCCCGTCAGGATTACCTCTATGTCGGCACCGACGGATATCTCCATGATGCCCGCCAGGAAGTCGAAACCTATGAGGCACTCGACCGCATGCATGCGCTCGTTACCGAGGGCCTGATCTCTGAGGCCTTTGTCAATAAGGAAGAAGAGAACACCGCCACCTATCTCGAGAACGATCTCGGATTCATGCATTACGACTACAACCAGACCCAGACCATCTACAACGAGACCAAGCTCCAGGACGGCGAGAAGTACCTGGCCGTTATGGTTCCGGTCGCACGCTGGTATGACGGCACCAATGAGGATGGCGTTTACATGCGCTTCACCGAGTCCTGGCGTTCCGTCAAGACCGACGGCTGGGGCATCTCCGTGCCTGGCGTTGCCGGCAACGAT
>JAFSZW010000443.1 GCA_017458865.1 Clostridia bacterium | reverse complement strand
TCAATGACTGAAGTACAGAAATGGAAACCGCTTGTCCTGGCTGTCGTGGGGCCGACAGGAACAGGAAAATCAGAAACCGCTGTTCATCTGGCCAGGGCGCTCACTGGCGTCGAAATCCTCTCCATGGATTCCATGCAGGTTTACAGAGGCCTTGATATAGGGACAGCGAAGATAAACGCCAATGAGATGCAGGGCATCCCGCATCATCTGCTTGACCTGGCGGAACCGGACACGATCTACACGGTTTCGGATTACAGGCGGGATGCCGGGGCATGCATAGATCGGATATGTGCTGCCGGACATCTGCCGATGCTTGTGGGCGGTACGGGCCTTTATCTGAATGCGCTCAGCTATGAGCTGACAATGGGCGATGAGGGCGCCGACACGGCGCTCAGGGAATCGCTCAAACAAATCGCGGAAACCGAGGAAGGCCGACAGGCACTCTATGAACGGCTTATGTCCATAGATCCGGTGAGCGCAGAAAAGCTGCATCCGAATGATGTGCACCGTGTGGTCCGGGCGATTGAGATCTACGAGACGACCGGTACACGAAAAAGCGATCTTGCGCCAAATCCCGAAGGACCGTATAATGTACTGGTATATGGACTGTCGATGGAAAGAGAGCTGCTCTACTCGAAACTGAACAGTCGGGTAGACAGGATGATTGACGCCGGCTGGCCTGATGAGGTCAGGGGTCTCATGGATCGCGGCATCTGCTTTGATCGTACAGACGGCGGCGTGAGCCAGGCAATCGGCTATCCTGAGCTGGCGGAGGTCATTGCAGGCCGGATGACCATGGCGGCGGCGGTCGAGCGCATAAAGCGGAATACCAGACGGTATGCAAAGCGCCAGTGGACCTGGTTCAGACACGATCCGCGCGTTGTCTGGTTTGAACGGGATGCCTTTCCGGATGCGGCTACACTTGAGCAGGCAATGCTTGAACGCATCCGTTCAGATATTGGGGCATTTTTGCAGGTATAAGGCAGATTGCTGTCTTTGCTGCACGAAGGGGAAGGAACAAAGGACTAAAGAAGGAGCATCGTATGAAAGAACTGAAGGAAGCCATTCGTACCCGGGGAAAAGCAATTAACAAGGACATCCTGCTGGTGGATTCTTTTCTGAATCATCAGGTGGATCCCATGCTGATGCATGGCGTCGGTGAGGCATTTGCGGACCACTTCAAGGATATGAATGTTGAGCGTGTGCTGACCATTGAGAGCTCAGGCATTGCACCAGCTGCATTTACAGCCTATAAGCTCGGTGTGCCGCTCGTGATCATGAAGAAACAGACTTCCAAAATCATGACCGGGAATCTGATTCAGACCGGTGTTCGTTCCTTCACGAAGGGAACGGAGTATCAGCTGACCGTCAAGCGTGACTTCTTGCCTGAGAACAGCCGTGTGCTCTTTATTGATGACTTCCTTGCAAGCGGTGAGGCTGCCTTTGGTGCGATTAATCTGGTTCGTGAGGCCAAGGCAGAACTTTGCGGCATTGGTATCGTGGTTGAAAAGTCCTTCCAGTCCGGACGCGGACGTCTGGATGAGCTCGGCATCCCGATCCTGTCTCTGGCAAGAGTCAAGTCCATGGGTCCGGATGGAATCGAGTTTATGGAGTAAACAGTGCTTGTCGTGATGCTTTGCTTGGCTTGCATTCCCGGCTATGATGTGTCTGTTCAGGCACAATGCACAAATGAAAGGAATAACAGGGCAGACCTGCTATT
>JAFSZW010000442.1 GCA_017458865.1 Clostridia bacterium | reverse complement strand
TGCAGGCCCGTATAGATATAGCGGCTTATCGCATCCCACAGTTCAGAGCAATGCGGCATTTTAGGACCGCCCGCTACTTTGTCCGGGTCTGCAGTAGTACTCACCAGCGTATTCAGTCCGCAATGCCAGAAGTCATCCCTGGTTTCATCACGATAGAACTCAAACACATCGCCCACATTGTAGCAGGGACACGTGCCTGAATTCGGATCAGCACAATACTGCTGCTGGAGCTCCGGATAGAGCTTCTTGTCGATAACAGTCAGTCGTACTTTGTGTTTCACTACGCTCATCTCCCTTTTGTATACGCGCCTGCCAGTGCATCAAGGAATGCAGAGAGCATGCGGTTCATTTCTGTGTAATCATAGGTCAAAAGGTCCTCTGCGGACTGGACAAAGCGCCCTCCGTTTTTGATGCTCTCCCCTGCCTCAGCAAGACCTGCAGCAATGATCTCATGTGTGAATTCCATATGCGTCTGGAAACCGTAGACATACTGCCCATAGCGGACAATCTGCCGCGGACATCCCTCGCTTGCAGCAATGACAGTGCAGTCATCTGTCAGACCTGGCATGTCATTGTGCCACTCTCCGGCTGCGAATGTATCCGGGAAAGCTGCAAACAGAGGATCCTTTCTCCCCTCAGCCGTCAGCCACGCCCTGACCGGTCCAATCTCCCGCTCCGGGCTGTGCGCATAGGCAGCCCCAAGCGCCTCGCCGACAAGCTGAGCGCCAAGGCAGACCCCGATAACCATCTTTCCCTCGCCGATGCACCGACGGATGAGTGCCCGCTCAGCGGCCGCGTCAAAATAGTCACACTCATTTAGCGTCGTAGCAGGGCACTGCCAGCCGCCAAGGACAACCAGCATATCCGCATCCACCGATTCAGGAACCGTATTATGCAGCCAGCACCTTGTGAAACTCACATCACATTCGTTTCGCTCCGCCCAGCACAGGTACTCACCCGGCAATACCCACGCATCCTGCTGAATAAAATGAACTTTCATTGACCCACCCTCTCAAAGCGTCTGAACATCTGCCCGTCTCTTAAGACCGTCTCATTCCACATCTCAGCCGGACGAACCCACAGGCCGCCTGCTCCGTAGAGCGGGCAGTATACCACCATCGGGGATTCATCCTCAGAATGCCGGGCGATGCCAACCACTTCATATTCATTCCCTTTGAAATGGCGATAACGGCCGCAGGGGATGTCCCTGACTGTTTCCTCGAAAGTCATCCTGTTCTCCTTCCCATCTGCATCTTACAGTCCAAGTACCCGGCAGCTTTGCAGCCTGTCACTGTTTTCGCGACAGGCTGCAAATGTCAAATAGCGCCTTCCGGTTAAGAGGACTTGAGTGTCATTTCCTGATCCACACACGCATCTCACCCAGTCCGCGATTGGCCCATGCATAGTACGGGATCCAGCGCAGCTCAACAGGGGTTGCCGCCGGCTCAGGCCTGTCATCATACAGTTCATCCCAGCCGGATTTTGATTCGCGTCTGGCCTCTGTTGTGAGTGTTACAACACCGCCCAGCGTCTGCGGTTCCCACTGGATCCGGGCATTGGCCAGCGACAGACTCCGCAAAAGATGCAGATCGCTCCCGTTATCCGCTTCCTCAAGACAGTAGACAAGCGGACCGCGGCAGAGCGTCACAAGTCCGGCATCCTTGCGAATCCTCGGATTTGCGCGCATGAGCCGGATGGGCATCTCCATCTCAAAGTCTATGCTGTCCCCGTCGCCCCAGATGCGTACCAGATGGATGTACCCGTCCCTCGGTGTTTCAGACACCAGCGTGTCATTCACCCGGACCGTAAAGGCATGACACCAGTTTGGAACCCGGATGGCGATCGTCCTTGATACCGGCCTGTCCGCATGAACATCAAAGTGAATATTGCCATCCCATGGATAGCGCGTCGTCACATCAAGTGACAGTCCGCCCGATACAATCCGGCCGCCGACAAAGAGATGCACGTACGTCGTATTCTCTGTCTCTGTCGCGATGTAATCCTCAAGTGAGGTCAGCATGCGAATCAGGTTGGGCGGACAGCAGGCACAGCCAAACCACTTCTGCCGTTCCGCCTTGACATGCTGCTTGTGCGGATCCATCCGGCAGGCCTCCGGCACAACCTCAAGCGGATTGACATAGAAAAACTTCCTGCCGTTGAGCTGCATACCGGAAATGATGCCATTGTACAGTGCACGTTCCATCACATCTGCATATTCGCTCTTTGCCTCAAGCATCAGCATGCGGCGGGCAAAGAAGACCAGCCCTATGGATGCACATGTTTCACCATAGACCGTATCATTGGGCATATCATAGTCGAACGAGAAGGCCTCGCCGTACTCAGTTGAGCCGACCGCACCGGTAATGTACATCCTGCGTTTCGTTGTGCTTTTCCATAAGTCACGGCAGGCCTGCTTAAGGCTTTCGTCCCCGGTTTCCCTTGCCACATCTGCAACACCGGAGAACAGATACATCGCCCGTACGGCATGCCCTTCAGCATCCTTCTGTTCCCGGATCGGCTTGCCCGCCTGATAGTACTGATACCTGAACGGGCTGTCCTTCCAGTGGAATGCGTTCCCGGTTCTGCGGTCCTCTTCCTCAAAGAACAGCGGTGCCTGTCCGCGTTCATTCACAAAGTATTCAGCCAGGCGCAGATGTTTCGGGTCACCCGTGATCTCATACAGGCGCATCAGGGCCATCTCAATCACCGGATGCCCCGGATATCCGTGCAGCTTCCCTTCCTCCGGGCCGATCACCGAGTCAATATGATCCACAAAGCGGAGCGCCACATCAAGCAGCTGCCGCTTTCCGGTAACCGTATAATATGCGACTGCCGCCTCAATCATATGGCCTGCCACATACAGTTCATGATGATCCTTGAGATTGGTCCAGCGCCGCTCAAGCCCGTTGATGATGTAGTACGTATCCAGATACCCATCTGGCTGCTGAGCTGCCGCAATATCAGCAATCGCCTCATCTGCAACCGTCTCAAGCGCCGGATCCGGATGCCATCTGAGTGAGTACGCGACGCCTTCCAGCCACTTGTACACATCACTGTCCTGGAAGACATAGCCACCATGCTTCCCCGTCTCCCGGCCGGCGGCAATCCTGAAATTGCGCATGCAGTAGCTCGGTTCCGTATCAGCTGGCAGCCGGTCATTCAGCGCATCCCACTGATACGGAATGCCCTCCCGGACAAGTGTTTCCCGAAAGCTGTTCCAGAAGGCATCGTCTATTGTCACGTTATTTGGTGTTTTTCCACAGCCATGCATATCGTTCCTCCATCAGCCAGGGCCCATCTGCAGGGCTCTGATTCTTGTTTCAATCTTCCTCCACCTGTGGCCATCTTGCCGGCAGGTCCGGACAGCCTCTCAGCACATGCGCCGCACGGTATTCCACATAACAACCGCACAACCGGCAGGTTCCATCGCTCAGATTTGGGCAATTCCGGCAGATATCAAGCCGGCGTTCAACCAGCTCATTACCCGCCCGGTATTGTGCAGGAATGGACATGATCCATTCCCGTATCTGTTTAAGGCGTTCTCCTGCTTCCTGTCCGCGCATTTCTCTGAGCAGACAGCGCAGACAGAAGTCAGGGGAATGAACATCACCGGTCATGCGATGGTCAGTTCCACAACGCTACAGCCAGGCACCGTGAGGGTTATCGCCTGATCTTTTACCAGGAACTCATCAAACGCCTGAATGGTAACCTGCTCATTGCCAAAGTCATTGTACTGGCGGGCATCCCCGGTCAGGATGCGGCCATTTACACTGCCCGTATTTGGACAGAAAACCGTGATCTCCTCCGCTTCATCCATGCTGAGGTTGGCCAGCGTTAGCGTCATTCTGCCGTCCTTTTTGGATGCAGACGCCGTAATGTGGTCCACTGTCCACTCATCCGTGCCCACTTTTGCGGTTTCAACAAAGCAGTCCACAGCCTCTGCATCCTGATGCGCCTTGAAGAGGTCAAAGACATGATAGGTCGGTGTCAGAACCATCCTGTCGCCGTCCGTCAGAATAACCGACTGCAGGACATTGACGGTCTGCGCGAGATTGGCCATGATTACCCGGTCACAGTGACGATTGAAGATATTGAGATGGATAGCCGCTACCATTGCGTCCCGCATGGTGTTCTGCTGATACAGGAAGCCGGGATTGGTGCCCGCCTCCACCTCATGCCAGGAACCCCACTCATCCACGATAAGTCCGATCCTGTGAGACGGATCATAACGGTCCATGATCCTGCTGTGTCCGGTCACCAGCTCATCCATCCGGCATGCCTTCCTAAGCAGCTCATAGTACTCAGTGTCCGAGAACTGAAGTGCCTTTCCCTTATGCGCCCACTCCGTTCCGGTGATCGTGTAATAGTGCATCGTGAGGCCGTCCATGAATCTGCCGGCCTGCTGCATCAGCACTTCTGTCCAACGGTAATCATCCGTATTCGGACCGCAGGCAATTCGGAACAGTTTGTTCTCGCCATAATTCCTGCAGTACGTCTGATACCGTCTGAACTCATCTGCGTAGTATTCTGGCCGCATATTGCCGCCGCAGCCCCAGTTCTCATTGCCTACGCCCCAGAACCTGACGCCCCAGGGTTCCTTGCGGCCATTCGCCCATCTGGTCCTGACAACGGAGGAATCGCCCTCGCTGTTTACGTATTCCACCCATTCCGCCATCTCGCGAACCGTTCCTGAACCAACATTCGCATTGATATACGGTTCACACCCCAGCTGGCTGCACAGTTCAAGAAACTCATGGGTACCGAAGGAATTGTCCTCTACAACATAGCCCCAGTTGGTATTGACCATCCGCTTGCGCTCTTCAAGCGGTCCAATACCGTCCTGCCAGTGATACTCATCCGCAAAGCATCCGCCCGGCCAGCGAAGGACCGGAATCTTTATATGCCGCAGCGCTGCCACTACATCACTGCGCATGCCGTACACATTGGGAATGGCACTGTCCCTGCCGACAAAAATGCCGTTATAGATACATCTGCCCAGATGTTCAGAGAAATGCCCATAGATGTTTTTGCTGATCCGGCCAATAACGCGGTCCGGATTAATCGTGATGTGTGCCATATGAACCTCCTCAAGTTGTAAGAAGTGTCTGGCTCCGGTTTATTTGCAGACTCTGCCGGAGATGCTGTTCCTATTCTACACTCTCCGGCAGATTCAATGCAACAGGCAAAAATGCCAGATGCAGGTTTATTTTTCATGCATCATCACGTCCGGCTAGTACATGCCTGAGGTTTACAGGCATCCCTTATGAAAACTGCCTGACAAGCACACCGCGATATGATCCGCCCGAATACCGGAATCTGTTCTATTGGCGCATCCGCCTGGATAAACCAGGACCTGCATGAACCACACCGGTAAGCACATGACTGTCCGGCCATCATGAAAGTCGCCTGTATCCGTCATCCACCATGAAACCGTACGCGTCCATGCTGAGTCCCGCACAGAATCCTCCCTGTAAAACATGATATTGCAAAAAGGCCAGCCGGATGCAGAAAAATCCGCCAGTCCAGCCAGCCTCTACCTGTGTCAGTCAACAGACATCGATCACTTTGCTCCCTCTGTCAGCATTTTTCTGGTTCTTACAAAATACACAACCATCAGGAACACCGTC
>JAFSZW010000441.1 GCA_017458865.1 Clostridia bacterium | reverse complement strand
TCATTCCGGCGCAGTTTGCCAGGCTCAATGCCAAGCAGATCCCCAGCAGGGCAATGATGCTGGTTGCCGGCATCTCCATTCTGGTTCCGCTTGTCGGCAGAACGGCAATTGGCTGGATTGTGGATGTCACCACGCTTGGTGCAACCATGCTTTATGCCTTTGTCTCCGCTGCGGCATACAAAGTGGCTCGGAAAGAAAGCAGGCGACGAGAGAGCATCACCGGTGCGCTTGGATTTTGCATCATGCTTGTCTTCGGGGTCTATCTGCTGTTCCCGAGCCTGTTCAGTGATGCCACCATTGAAACCGAAACGTATATCCTGTTCATGGTCTGGACCATTGCCGGATTCTTCTATTTCAGGTGGATTATCTCAAGGGATCATGCGAGACGTTTCGGCAAAGCGATCATTGTATGGATTTCGCTTCTTGCGCTCGTCGTGTTTATGGCCATGATCTGGTCGAGCCGCATGGATGAGAAGATAACGAACGAGACAATCTATACGGTGCAGTCGTACTTTCACGGGGAAAGCGATCCGGCATCCCAGAGCATGAGCGAGGATGCGTTCATCGACGAACAGATTCAACATATCCATGTGACGAACAGTATCAATACCCTCGTTGTATCCGGCCTGTTTGTCCTGGCACTCGGCGCCATGCTGATCAACCACCTGTCCATGAAGAAATGGGAGACAAAGGCTGTCAAAGAGCGGGATGAGGCACGGGATGTTGCCTACAGGGATTCTCTGACCGGCACCAAGAGCAAGGTGGCTTTTGCTGAGTATGAAAAGCATATGGACGAGCTCATTGAACGAGGGGATGCAGGCGTTTTCAGTGTTATCGTCTGTGACGTCAACGGCCTCAAACACATCAATGACACGCAGGGACACAAGGCCGGCGATGCCTATATCCGCAGGGCCAGCCATCTGATCTGCGAAACGTACAAGCACAGCCCGGTTTTCAGGGTGGGCGGCGATGAATTCGCGGTTGTTCTGACGGGACATGACTTTGAGGAACGTGACCGGCTGCTCAGGGAGATCAATGAGATCATAGATGGGAACATCGGAAGCGGCGGTATTGTTATCTCTCTTGGCATGTCAGATTATACCCGTGGTGAGGACCTCTCGTTCCATACGGTCTTCCAGCGGGCAGATGAACACATGTACGACAGAAAGAGACAGCTCAAGGAAATGGGTGCTGTAACCCGCGATTGACGTAAATCTTTCCATCAGGCTCCTGGAAAATCCGGGAGCTTTTACCGATTCAATTGTGAAAGACTGTGAAATGCCCCGTGCCTTGCCCGGTATGGTCCGGATTGATGACAGAGATGGAGATACAGTATATGGAACACGAGGTAATGGACGTCCTGCAGTCAAGCGTTGCTCAGGCGCTTGCCGCCGATTATTTCTGCATTTACTATGTGAATACGGCAAATGATAACTTCATAGAGTACAGTTCATCGCCTGAATACCGCGTACTTGGCCTGCCGAAAATCGGCAATGACATGATCAGCTTTTCAAGAACGACGTTTGAAAAGCTGGTTCACCCGGATGATCAGGAGCAGTTCCTCGAGCTGTTCACGAAACAAAATGTCGTTGAGTCCCTCAATCTGCACGGGACGTTTACGATGACATTCCGGATGATGTTCGGGAATGTGCCGACGTATGTGCACCTTAAGGCGACGCGCATCACGGATAAGGATGATCATCATCTGGTCATCGGCATCAGCAGCGTGGACGAGCAGATGAGGGCACAGGCCAATTTTGAAAAGGCGCACCATGCCAGCATTACCTATTCCCGGATTGCACAGGCCCTGGCGGAGGACTATTTCAGCATCTACTATGTTGACATGCAGACGGACCACTTCATCGAGTACAGCAGCGATGAGGCATACAGGGAGCTGTGCATAGACCGGTCCGGCGATGACTTTTTCGCCCTCAGCCGGAAAAACACCCTTCGCGTGATGTACGAGGAGGATCAGGGCGCATTTCTTGCGGCGTTTACCAAGGAGAACATCCTGCGGGTACTGGATGAGCACAAGACATTTACGCTCAGCTATCGCCTCATCATGGGCGGCGTGCCGACCTATGTCAGTATGAAAGCGACGCGCATGAAGGATGAGGACGGGAATCACATCATCATTGGCGTCAATAACATAGATGCGCAGATGCGCCAGCAGGCGGAGTACCGGCGCGCGGAGGAGGACCGCATTACCTACAGCCGCGTGGCGCAGGCCCTGACGGGTGACTATTTCAGCATTTACGTTGTTGAACCGGATACGGAACGTTTCGTAGAATACAGCTCGACCGAGCGGTACAGCGAGCTGGGCATTGAAAAGGCGGGGGACAATTTCTTCAGCGTCAGCCGTCACAATATGGCCCGTCTGATTTACGAAGGGGACAGAGACAGGGTCCTGGGCACCTTTACGAAGGAAAAGGTGATGAAAATCCTGGAGCGTGACGGCAGTTTTACGATGAAATACCGCCTCATGTTCGGGGAGACGCCTGTCTATGTCAGCATGAAGGCGACGCTGCTTGAGGACAAGAATGGCCGCCACCTGGTCATCGGCACGAATAACATTGACGCGCAGATGAAGCGGGAGGAGGAATACCGGATCCGGATGGCAGATGCCAGGACACAGGCCAAGAATGATTTTCTTGCGAACATGTCCCACGACATCCGCACCCCGATGAACGCGATTGTCGGCTATACGAACATCGCCAAGAGTCACCGGGATGATCCTGAGGCGATGATGGATGCCCTTGACAAGATCGGCTCCTCCAGCCATTTCCTGCTGTCCCTCATCAACGACATTCTGGATATTTCGAAGATCGAAAGCGGCAGGATGCAGCTGAACATGGGCGACTGTGATCTCATGGCCGTATTCAGCCGGATCGAGGATATCACCTCACTGCAGGCGCGGTCCAGGTCGCTCAGCATCCATTATGATCACAGCAGCGTGAAACATTTCAGGGTATGCGGGGATGAACTGAGGATTGAGCAGGTGCTGATCAACATCATCAGCAATGCCATCAAGTACGCCCCGGCGGGGAAGAGTGTAACGCTGATTGCCGAGGAAATGCCGGGCGACGCAGGCAGGGCAAAGTATCGGTTCATCGTCCGCGATACGGGAATCGGCATGAGCGAGGAATACCTGCCGCATATCTTTGAGAGCTTTACGCGGGAGCAGAGCACCACCATCAACCGAATCCAGGGCACGGGCCTTGGCCTTGCCATTACGGCGAGAATCGTTGAGATGATGGGAGGCACAATCTCAGTGGTCAGCAAGCAGGGCGAAGGGTCCGAATTCACGGTAGAGCTGATGCTTGAGCTGCGCGATGCAGAAGGGGAAACCGGACCGGAATCGCCGGCATTCTCCGAGACGGATCTGAATGGCAAACGCGTCCTGCTGGTAGAGGACAATGATATCAATGCGGAAATTGCGATCATGATCCTTGAACAGTATGGGATGCTGGTCGACCGGGCGGTAAACGGCCGCGAGGCGGTTGAGAAAATCGACCGCGGCGGGGACGGGCACTATGACGCGGTGCTCATGGACATTCAGATGCCGGTCATGAACGGATATGACGCCACGCGGGCGATCCGGGCACGGGAGAACACGTCCGGCAGGATCCTTCCGATTATTGCCATGAGCGCGAATGCCTATGACGATGATGTCAGAGAATGCCTTGATGCCGGTATGAACGCGCATATCGCAAAGCCGTTTAATCCGGATGAGCTGATGATTGTCCTGCACAGTCATATCATGAGCGGCAGGGGCTGATATTCTGCCGCAGCATTTGATACGGCTGCGACAGTCTCAGCATGATCTGTCCAGGATGATCCCGGGACTATTTCAATAACGAACGATGAATGGAGGAATCAGGCCTGTGCTTGAGTGGATCCGGAAACTGAGAAATGCCATAAGCCAGAGGAATATCAGGTCTTCTGTGGTGACAATTACCGTCTTTGTGATTGCTGCGGGAATTGCAGCCTTTGCCGGCATCGGTTTCTACAGGACGGAAAAGCTGGTTCTGCAGCAGCGGGGCGAACTGAATGCGAAGGAATCTGCGCTTGAGTACAATAACTGCCTGATCACACGGGCCAACATTATCACACTGGTCGGGTACTCGGTGGATGATATGATCGCATCCGGCAAGGACAATGAGGCGATTGAGTCATACATCACGGAGCAGTCGAATTACATTATTGAGGCGCTTGATCCGAGCACGACAGGGCTGTATGGGTGGATCAATGGTCAGTACCTGGACAGGGCTGGCTGGGTGCCGGATGATGATTATGTGGCAACGGAGCGCCCGTGGTACATCCAGACACTGTCCTCTGACCGGCAGATCACATTCGTCAATCCGTATCTGGACCTGAATACCGGCACCATCATGATGACGGTTACAGAGCTGCTCGGCGACGGGGAGAGCGTCATTGCCATGGACGTCAGTCTCGATCCGCTCCAGCAGATTGTCGAGCGGATTGCCTCAACGACAGAGGGAAGTCAGGCCTTTGTCATTGACCGGCAGGGAAACGTTGTTGTCCATTCGGATGAACGGCAGGTTGGCCTGAACTATATGGATGCACCTGACAGCCTCGGCGGCGCGGTTTCCCGCAGGATACTCGAGGCAGGGCAGACGCAGTTTGATCTCAAAACAGGTGAGGGCAACTATTCGGTTTATGTGGATATCCTTGAGGGCGGCTGGTACAGCGTCAGTCTGATCAATGCGAATATCTGGTATCGCCCGCTCCAGAGGGTGATGATGTCATTTTCTATTATTCTGGTGCTCGTCATGGTGTTTGTGCTCGGGACGTGCCTCAATATCCAGTCGAAGGAAAAGACGCTTGATACCCTCCACACGCGGATTAACGAGGAGGAGAAGCGCGGGCAGGAACTGAAGATCCTCTCTGAAACAGACCGGATGACGGGACTGCATGACCGTGTCAGCGGAAAGCGCAAGGTAGAGGAACTTCTTGCATTTGGCATCGGCGGGACATTCCTTGAACTGGATATCGACCATTTCAAGTCCATAAACTATACATATGGGCACCAGACGGGAGACCAGGTTATTCTTGCCGTTGCGGATGCCCTTCACAAAACATTCCGTTCAAATGATATTACGATGCGCCTGGGCGGCGATGAATTTGGCGCCTTTGCAGTCGGCATAACTGACCGGAGGATGGCTGAGATGATCATAAACCGTCTGTTTGATCACATAGCGGCTATCGTGATTCCGGAGATGGACGGGCATGTCTGCATCAGTGTCGGCGCTTCTTTCTGTACAGACTCAGGGGAGAGGTCCTTTGATGATCTCTATGCGGCAAGTGACCAGGCACTGTATGCCAGCAAAAAGGTCGTCGGCAGCAGTCTGACATTTGAGTCATAATGGCCATTTACCTGCTGTCAGGTGCATTCCTTCGCATACAATAACGCGGATGCTCATCAAAAGAGCATCCGATCTGTTATTATCTGACGATTCTTCTTTGCAGACCGAGGATGCCGCGTGTGATGCGAGTCCCCGATCTGTTATTATCTGAAAGCTTCTTCTATGCAGGCAGTGGAAGCTGCATATGAGGTGAACATATGAAGGCATATTTTACGACGGAACGGCTCGTGGTTCGGCCGCTTGTACCGGATGATGCGGCGGCGGCATTTCGGTGGTGCGGCGATCCCGAGGTCAATACGTACATGTTCTATCCGCTCTATACCAGTGTTGAGGATGTCCGGGCGTGGCTTGAGAGCCGGAATCTGGATGAGCCGGACAATTATGATGAGGGGATCGTTCTCAAGAGTACCGGGGAGCTGATCGGCAGCGGTGGCATGCGCTACCATCCGGAACGGAATGCCTGGGAGATTGGCTACAATATCCGCCGGGACCAGTGGGGACATGGCTATGTGGTTGAGTACCTGACGGCGCTCGTGGAGTACATCCGCAAGTTCCGCCCGGTTGAGGCCATTGACGGGATCTTTGCAGCGGAAAACCATAAGAGCCGCCGCGTGATGGAAAAAATGGAGATGGCGTATGTCCGGGATACGGTTTTTGACAAGCTGGACGGCAGCAAAACGTTTCCTGCAAAGCTGTACAGGCGGAATTTCCCGCAGCCATCCGGTGAGTGCCTGATCTGCGACCGAATCGAATGGATCAGGAATGGCGGGAATCCGTATTTCGTGCGGGAACTTGAGACCGGTTATGTGGTGATCGGGGATTCCCAGCGGTTTGAGGGGTACACGCTGCTGCTTTGCCGGGAACATGCAACGGAGCTCAGTCAGCTGACCCCGGATTTCAGGGATGCATTCCTTCGGGATATGGCGCTGACTGCGGAGGCGGTTCAGCTGGCATTCCATCCGGACAAGCTGAATTATGAGCTGCTGGGAACGGGGAAGGGCAGGCATATGCACTGGCATATCTTTCCAAGGCGAAACGGGGATACGCCAATGCCGGGACCGGTCTGGCAGGTACAGGACATGCAGGATGTGCAGTACAGGCCGGGGCCGGAAAAGCTGAGCGAGCTCAGGGAAGCGCTGGGACAGGCGATTGACAGGCTCAGAAAAGGGGAAGCGTGATCAGACTGACAAAGGCACAGGCCAGATGCTTTCTGCTTTGCAAACAGGGACTGCTGGGCAAATACCGGTTTGTCTCAAAGGACGGCGCGTACGCGTATGTCCGGCAGGCCGGCTGCATTCAGTATGATCCGGTGGATGTCTGCGGGCGTAATGCGGAGCTGACGCTGCAGTCGCGCGTTCGGGGATTCACCCGGCAGATGCTGTCGGATCTTCTCTACAGGGACCGTCTGCTGATCGATTATGCCGACAAGGAACTGGCCATATGGCCGCGGGATGACTGGCCGTATTTCGCCTCTTACCGGGAAAAAAGCAAAGCGCATGGGCTTACCTTTGAGGGCATGCCGGAGCTTGAAAAAAGGGCGCTTGCCCATATCCGGGAACACGGCCCCGTCTCGGGTGATACGCTTCCCATTGACGGGAAGGTGTTCTGGCATTCCTCAATGCACTGGAGCGGCAACTGGGACAAGACATCACCGGCAGCGAGATCGGTGCTTGAGCAGCTGTATACGGACGGTGTGCTGATTATCCATCACAAGACAGGATCACGCAAAGTTTACGATCTGGCCTCGCGGCATCTGCCGGCTGAGCTGCTTGCGGCCGCGAATCCCTGCAGGGACGATGACGATTTCTGCCGGTGGCGGATTTTAAGACGGATTGGCGGGACAGGCATGCTCTGGAACCGCAGATCAGATGCCTGGCTTGGCATAGAGATGTCAACGGAGCAGCGCGAACAGGCGTTCAGGGTGCTGGAAGCCGAGGGCAGGATAACCCGGACAGAGGTGGATAATATTCGCCATCCATTGTACATTCTGACTGAGGATGTTCCGCTCATGGAAAACATACTTTCGGATAATGTAGATACCACACCGCGGCTTGAGTTCCTTGCACCGCTTGACCCGCTGCTGTGGGACAGGAAGCTGATTGAGGCAGTGTGGAATTTCCGGTATTCCTGGGAAATCTACACGCCCGCGGAGAAACGCAAATTCGGATATTATGTGCTTCCCATGCTTTACGGGCAGGCATTTATCGGCAGAATCGAGGCTGTCGCGGAACGGAAAACGCAGACGATGACGCTCAGTCATGTCTGGTTTGAACCGGGGGTCAGGCAGACAAGCCGCCTGAGCACGCGGATTGCATCTGCAGTCAGGCGGCTGGCAAAATTCAATGACTGCGGGCGCATTGTCTGCGATGCAGAGAGCCTTATAGACTTTCTGTGACGGATGCGGGGAACTGGAGGGCGGAAATGGCAGATTATCAGTCCTGTGAGCCTGTTTGCAAAGGCTGGTCAAACGATAAAAAGTACCGCGTACTTACCGGGACGGGCGAAACCTGTCTCCTGAGGGTGTCAGATATTGAGTGCCTTGCGGCAAAACAGAAAGAATATGAGATCATCAGGAAGTTTGCTGGCATTGGATTTCCCATGTCGCAGCCGGTCAGCTTTGGCATCAGCGAGGACGGGACAAAGGTGCACATGCTGCTCACCTGGGTGGACGGCGAGGACCTTGAGACCGCGCTGCCAGAGATGCCGGCTGCGCAGCAGTACCGTCTTGGACGGGAGGCAGGGCGGATTTTAAGGCAGATCCACTCACTGCCGCTGGACCGCCAGGATGTGCCGGCTGAGACGAAAAAGGCCAAAAAGCTGAGACAACTGACGAGCTATGAGAACTCAACGGTGAGAATACCCGGGGACGAGACGGCACTGCGCTATGTAAAGGAAAACATTGACCGGATCTGGCAGGTGCCGCCCGCCTATCTGCATGGGGATTATCATCCCGGCAACCTGATTCTGACACCGGATGGCAGAATCGGCGTCATTGATTTCAACCGCTGGGAGGTCGGTGACCCCTATGAGGAGTTCTACAAGCTCGAGAGTTTTGGGCGCGAGGTGAGCATCCCGTACTGTCTCGGGCAGATAGATGCCTACTTTGATGACAATATCCCGCTCGACTTCTGGCAGACGCTTGCAGTATATGTCGCACATGCCTCGCTGTATTCCATCAAATGGGCCGAAAAGTTTGGCCAGGATGAGATAGACGGCATGGTCAGGCGATGCAAAACCGCCCTTGAGGATTATGCGGGTTTCAGCGAGGTGGTGCCCAGGTGGGCACAGGAGCGGGACAGGTGGCTATAGGGCTGAGCCTGATCGGTCAGCAGGGAATCCCATTGATGATCGGCGGATTGCCATGATATACATTCTGCCTGCGGTTTAGAGACCGAAAAATCGACAGTTTGGGCAGGGAATGTTGTCAAGGCCGGGGGGACATGATATAATGCCGCACGGTTAAAAAGCTGTCTGATATAAATGCCGGTTCTGAGTACCGTGATTGGGACGCGCATGGACGAGGCTATATCAGCAGGTGAAAGGAGTGACCTGAGTGCTTGGTGTTATGATTGCGCGGAAGGATGAACTGCGTTTTCGTGAGTATTACCGGTACCGGGCGTTTTACTGCGGACTGTGCAGAACGCTTGGAAAGCGGACCGGCATTACAAGCCGTCTGGCACTCAGCTTTGAGATGACATTCCTTGCCATGCTTCTGACGTCTCTGTATGAACCTGAGACGGCGGAGGAAAAGCACCGCTGTGCGCTGCATCCGATTCAAAAGCGGCAGATGCTCAGCAATGAAGCGATTGACTACTGTGCAGACCTGTCCGTGCTTGTCTCATACTATGACCTCAGGGACGGATGGGAGGATGACAGGCGGGTGGACCGTCTGGCGGAAAGTGCACTGCTTAAAAAGGCTGCCGAAACCTGCGGGGCCAGATGGGAAAGACAGCGCGATGCGGTCATCCGGTATGTGGACGCCCTGCATGAGGTGGAGCGCCGGAATGATTCGGTGCTTGATACCGCAGCCAATCTGACCGGCGAAATGCTGGCGGAGCTGTACGTTATGCGTGAGGATGTGTATAGCAATGATCTTCGGATGCTCGGCTATGGACTCGGCAAGTTTATATACCTTGAAGACTGTTTTGAGGATATCGAATCGGACCGGAAACGGGGCAGTTACAACCCGCTGATTACCAGACAGGATCAGCCGGCGTTTACAGAGAATATCCAGATGATGCTGGATGGCATCATGGCGGAGGCAACGGCAGCCTTTGAACGGCTCCCGCTCCTCCAGGATGCTGAAATCATGCGCAACATCCTCTATTCGGGGATCTGGCAGCGGTTTGAGGCAGCAGCGGCCCGGCGGCAGGAGAAAGGGAAATGATGGATCCATATCAGGTTTTAGGCGTATCCAGAAGCGCAACGGATGACGAGGTCAAAAAGGCGTATCGGCAGCTGTGCAAACGGTATCATCCGGATGCCAATGTTGGTAAGCCAGATCAGGCCCAGTGCGAAAAGCGCTTCCTGGAAGTTCAGCAGGCATATGAGGAAATCATGCATCAGCGCCAGGGCGGGGGAACCCGTGCCGGAAGCGGCTACAACGGCGGCAGTGCCCAGCAGCAGCAACAGCAGTATTCCGGGTATGGCGATCCGTTCGAGGAGTTTTTCAGGCAATATGGCGGTGCCTATGGCGGTGAGCGCAGCAGCTATGGCGGCGGATATGGGCAGAGGACAAATACCTCGCCTGAGATGCAGGCAGCATTCAATTACATCCAGAGCGGGCATTATGCAGAGGCGCTCAATGCGCTCGGCATGGTATCCCCGAGGGAGCGGAATGCGAGATGGTATTACCTGAGCGCGCTGGCCCAGGCCGGCATGCACAATCAGGCCCAGGCCATGGAGTATGCG
>JAFSZW010000440.1 GCA_017458865.1 Clostridia bacterium | reverse complement strand
CGACTGCAGGGAAAGACAGAAGACAGGAAATGCTCATCTGAACCGGATGGTGCGTTTCCTGTCTTTTTGGTATTGATTGGCCATCATTCGGCCGGTATGGTGTCAAGAAGAGATGTTCCTTGGATGTCCAGGTGTGCTTTGTGTGCCTGCGAATGCTGCTGTTCACGGGGTATGTGATATTCACGGCCGTCCTTGATCAGCCGTGCGCCGGTCTGGTGATATGAGAAAGCAACAGCATTCTGGATGCACTGCGAGCGGACGTCCATTACCCAGGCGTAATCGCAGGGGCGGGCATCCGGTCCGGATTCGCCGCCAACGCTTACGCTTTCAATGAGACAGCGGCCACTGCCGGACCTGTGAGCGGAAAAGTACGGCCGCAGATTCACCTGAGACAGCATGGGCTCAATCATGATGGAATGATGACGAATGGGCAGCGAGAGATACAGCGGCAGGCGCCTGTCGGCAGCCCACTGGTTTTCGCATGTGACAGCAATGGTAACATGATCCCATCCATCGTTCCAATCGGGCGGCAGATGCTGCATGATCCGTTCCGGACGCTTTGTGATCATGAAGAAAGAGCAGTCGGACCGTTCCCGGATCATCCGCCAGGCATCCGGCCGCCATTCATCTGCATCCGGATGGAAAAAGTCAGAGGAGAAGCAGGTGTAGATGAGGGAGCCGGACGGCACCTTATACTTTCCCTTAAACGGGCCGGACCGGAGCTTCATCGTTGGCAGCGGAAAGGCCTGTGTTTTCTGCACAACAGCGGGATTTTTGCCGATGGATTCGTCCCGGCGGTACATATAGCAGTGCTGACATCCTGGCGATACTTTGGTACAACCGTGCCAGAGATTCCAGGTAATGGTTTCAGGTGCCCGGGCGTCCGGCACAGCCATATCCGGGAATAGCATTAACTGTTCCATTGCGTACCTTCTGTCATTGTCTTTAGTGTTGTGAGGGACATAATCGGTCACTGGAAGGGGAATCCGGAATGGGCACAAATCGGGTCTGGATGGAACAAGTGGCGCAATGGTGAAAACGGTCCGGAATCCTGTGCTCTGCCCAACGTCGAAAAACCTGCGCAAAGCATAAACCAGACCGGGCGGAATTGCAAGGGGAAAGCGCACACTGGCCTTTGCAGAAAGGGGGTGAAATATGCCTCCTGAGTGCTCGTTCCCGGGGAAGCACATCATTTCCGGGCTTTAAGGGGAACTATGGGTCAACACCTTGTATGGATAATCGAAAGGTGTTACAATGCGGATATCTGAAGTTGAGCACATTACCTGCAGGAGTGGAATGGTGAAACAGAACAAAAATCCCAAAAGCAGGTGCCAGCAGCAATTCTCGTCCGTATACACTAATGAGTTCACTGACATGATTTTGAAACAGGAGGTATCTGGCATGAAAAAACTGACTGCTATTCTTGTTTTGGTGTTTATCCTGATGCTCCCGGGCATGATTCTGGCTGAGGGCACTGTTGTACGGCCGAAAGCGCCGCAGATTGATATGGACCGTCTTAACAATCGCTATGTGCTGACGGACATTCACTATGAGGGCGATGGCAAGGCAACGCTGACGCTGTATGAGGACGAGCGCTTCCCTGCAGATGCCATGGAAGGGCTGAAAGTCGGCGATACTGTAGTATCGGGCGGTGAGGAGATTCATATTCAATCGCTTGAAATCGATGAGGAAGAGGGCTATATCTTTCTGAATCTTGGTACGAATGATGAGCGCCTTTTCTATCGGAATGAGCATGACGAGTATCTGGAAAGCGGGGTCAATGACCTGTCGCCGCAGCTTACGCTTGGAACCATGCAGATGGAAATCGGCGAGTATACCACGGTCCTTGATATGTCGGACAATGATACGGGACGGGCAGTGGTGCTCAGCGGCGCGGATATGATCCGGGAAATGGAAAGTGGCAATGGAATCGGGTTTGAGAACAAGAACGTGTATGTGCTGTTCAGCGGGAATTATCCCTGGATCGTCATCCGCTTCTATACGCCGTGGCAATAATCAACATCAGGCCTCTTTACGAAGAGGCCTTTCATGATTTTTTCGTCTGGGCAGTATGCATATGCAATCTGCTGCGTTATTGCTAATGTCTTTTTGCCGGGATGGACGCGGGTAAGAGATGCGCTTTCTGGCACGGCAGTCACGCTGTCAGTAAATCAGAGCAGATGTGCGTATTTGTGGTATTT
>JAFSZW010000439.1 GCA_017458865.1 Clostridia bacterium | reverse complement strand
CACTGCGATCTGAGCAGTTCCGCCTGAGTACATCCGCAAACCCGATGAGCAGCTCATTGCCCTTTTCCCGTCCAAACAGGCTGTTGATCAGTCGAAAATTGCTGATGCTGCCGCTCAGAATAAGATATGTCGTATCCGGATGCGCTTCCATGGTCATGCGGATATGCTTGTTAAGCGCGTGCGCATTATACAGATGCGTCATCTCATCATGATTAAGGAGATACTCATAATCGACCGTAACCGTATCGCTGATATCTGTGGACGGCTCCGGATCCCTGGCGATATTGATCATCTCCATGACACAGGAGACGATGGAACCGCTGTCCTGTCTGATCGTGATGGGCACGGACTGAATGCTGAAACAGTTGCCCTGATAGCGTTCTGTCTTGTTTCTGCTCGTATTGGTCAGATATGCCTGATAGCTCGAACAGTTGGCGCAGCGCTGGCTGGCACCCCATACGGAAAAGCACTCATTCCCATAAACAGGGCATCCACTGTCATTAATGGACAAAACCCGGCACTCCTCCGCGTCCACAATGCGGACCATGTCATACAGCTGCCCCATGCTTTCAAGCAGATGCCTGACTTCCTGAATCGAATATTCCGTATTCTTCATATCTGTATTGAGCGTAACCACGGCTTAAAGGCCGCGGTTAATGCGCTCTGCCTCCGTCATTCAATATAGAGCCGATTGTTCTGTCAGACCTGGGGACTGCTGACTTATTACCCGCTCCGGCTGCCGGCGCCGGCATAGCCGGTTTGCGTTTGCATGGAACTTTCCCATTGCAAGATATGTCTGCCTCCGGATACAATTTGGGTACTTCCAGCATATTCACCAGAATTCTACCATATATTCAGAAAAAACAAAAGCATAAGCTGGATGATAATCAGACAGGTGCCACCTGAGCCGCGTTTTCCTTGCAAGCCGGCAGCATTCACCAGCTAAAACACATCTGTCTCGGATGAACTTCTCCGGGCAGACCGGCGTTTTTTTTCAATTCCATCACACTGCCCTGACAGGGAATATCCGGTTTCCATTCGTCCTGCTCCGTTTTTTGGGGATTTATGCATCTATCAGACTCGTATCTTGCAACTCAGAAGGCAGGGAGCGCCATATTTATGCGTAGAAGGACAGGTTTTCCGAAAAAAAACTGCATTTTTGGGCCCGCTGTCTTGCAAAGACGTCATCTGAGTGCTATAATCTCTTCAATTCTTTTATAAAGGAGCAGAAATCCATGAAAAAGTTTTTACTCGTAGTTCTCTGTCTTGCTCTTCTGATTCCGGCCTGTGTTCTGGCAGACGGAACAGTCAAGATTGGCGTCTTTGAGCCGGCCAGTGGCGACAGCGGCGCAGGCGGAAAGCAGGAAATGCTCGGCATGCAGTATGCCAACAAAGAGTGCCCGACCGTTGAGATCGGCGGCGAGACTTACACTGTAGAGCTTGTTTACGCTGACAACGGCTCCTCCACCGACAAGGCACCGTCTGCTGCCCAGCAGCTCGTATCCAGTGGCGTCTCCGTCGTGCTCGGTTCCTACGGCTCCGGCGTCTCCATTGCCGGCAGCAAGTATTTCGAGGAAGCCAAGATCGCAGCCATCGGCGCAACCTGCACCAATCCTCAGGTTACCGCCGGTAACAGCCATTACTTCCGCATCTGCTTCCTGGATCCCTTCCAGGGCACCGTCATGGCCAACTA
The DNA here is from genome assembly GCA_017458865.1 of Clostridia bacterium. Lineage (GTDB taxonomy): Bacteria > Bacillota > Clostridia > Christensenellales > Aristaeellaceae > Ventricola. Next base: position 873 of record JAFSZW010000439.1, on the reverse strand, counting down.
CGCATTCAAGGAGTGCGGCGCCAAGGTAGCCTACTGCCTCGCAGAGCTGGGTAATGACTACGACGTCGGCCTCTGCCACTACTTCCAGGAAGCCTTTGAGGCACTCGGCGGACAGGTCGTCTCCGATACCTTCCCGACCGGCACCTCTGATTTCACCTCCTACCTGACCAACGCGACGATGTACTCCGCAGACGTCTTCTTCTGCCCGGTTTCCATCGCCTATTCCACCCAGATCCTGCAGCAGGCCGCCGGCCAGAACGTCGCTTTCCCGATCCTCGGCGGCGACACGCTCGACTCCAACGTCGTGGCCAATGCAGCTAAGGGCACCAACATCAATGTTACCATCTCCACCTTCTATCAGGAAGGCGCCAACAAAGCGTTCGACGATGGCTTCAAGGCCTGGTTGAACAGCGATTCCGAAGCGCTCACCAACAACGGCGGCAACGACATGATCGCTGCAGTCAGCGTTATGGGCTATGATGCTTACTACACCGCCATTGAGGCACTCAAGGCAGCCGGCACCACCGACAGCGCAGCTGTCATGGCCGCACTTCCTTCCGTTACCCTGACCGGTGTTTCCGGCGCCATCACCTTCGATGAGACCGGCGATGCCATCCGCACCTCCGCCTTCATCAAGTCCGTCGATACCGCCACCGGCGATTGGACATTCGTCGCTGAGCAGACGGTTGAGTAATCCCCTGCCAGTCAAACAAAAATGCTGTGCGACGGAGGCAACTGCCCCCGCCGCGCTTTCATATCAGATGTGTCTATTTGTTTAAGTCTGTTCATGAACCGACCTGCATGAACCCGCCCCAGTCACCTCTGAGCCTGACGCCAGGTCAACTCTAATGAAAGGATGTGTTTCCCTCGTGT
>JAFSZW010000438.1 GCA_017458865.1 Clostridia bacterium | reverse complement strand
GATCGCCCTGGTAGATGAACTCAACGTCCTCGTTGACCGGGCAGGTCTTGAGCACCTCGTCAAAGGAATAGATGTCGTTGGCCATGGTGGTGAAGATTTGCTTGCTGATGCTCCGCAAGAATTCCCCAACTGCCTGGTCCTTGTCGAGGTTTCCGTACACGGGAATGCGCTTGATCAGCGTGCCAATCGTCCCGCTCATCTCCGACAGGGGACGTCCATTGTAAACAGTAGAAAAGCTCACATGTCTGCTGTTCAGGTATTTCCCCAGCATCAGGGCCATCGCGCCCATGAAGAAGCTGCTCTCAGATATATGAATCTTATCGCAGAAAGCCTTTACCCGTTCCACGGTCAGCGTGCCGGGTTCCCAGCGGATGTTCTCGCTGACGCCCGGTGTCAGCGGGCCGTTCAGGTCGCCGCTCAGGGCAGGCACATCCTCGGCAGCCTTGAACAGGTTCAGGTAGTAGTCCTTTGCCTTTTCATGAGAGCCGTCCGCCAGCAGGCCTTCCTCATACAGGGCGGCCTGCTGGATGGTGTAGACCTCGCCCAGTAAGGGTTTCCCGGCCAGCGCCCTGTTCATTTCAGAAATAAACAGGCTGATGGCAGTGCCGTCAAAGAAAATCAGATGGGATTTGATGGCCAGGTAGCAGCGCACCGGGGTGCGATACACCGCCAGATGGAGCAAAATGGCATCCATCATGGGCACGACCGGCATGAAAGACTGCATGAAATCAAGCCGTCCTTCCTCCGTACCTTCTATGACAGGGATGCTGATTTCAGCATCTGGACGCATGACCATCCTGGGCATGCCGTCCTTGTCTGCATGGATGATATACCGCATGCCGGGATGCGCCTCAATCACCTTCCGGGCTGCCTCAATCAGCTGTTCCGCAGTGATGCCCGGTGCTGCCTGGGCCAGATAGGAACAGGTGTAGGTTTCCTTGCTGCCGCCGGTAAGGCTTTCGAGATAAATACCCAGCTGGGTTCTGGTCAGGGGATAGTCTGCCCGGTTCATTTCAAGCGTCGGCTTTTTCGCTGTCTGCCTGGCCTCAATGAACGCAGCCAGAGCCCGGGGAGTAGGATTGGCGGAAACATCCTGGAAGGAAATGGCGCAATCCACATCCAGATTGCTGATCAGCACAGCCACGCTGAGCGATGTGCCGCCCAGGTCAAAGAAATCTGCAATGGCGCTGACACGTTTCACATCCAGCGCAGCTTCGAAGGCTTTGCAGATGCTCTCTTCGAGTGCGGTCATCGGCGGCTCATATTCCGCTTCATCCGCTTTGATCTCCATTGCCCTGAGTGCAGGATAATCCACCTTATTCCGGTCATTCCGCGGCATGACATCCAGATGCACACAGTACTCAGGCACCATGTATTCCGGCAGGGATGCACCGATAAACGCTTTCAGCGCTTCCTTGGATACTTCCTGGCCGGTATAATAGCAGCAGATGTGATCGCCGCCGTTCACGTGCACAGGAACGCAGGCAGCCTCAGTAATGCCCTCAAAGCGGGCTGCAGCACGGCGAACCTCATCGAGCTCCACGCGGTAACCGCGGATCTTTACCATGTGATCCTTGCGGCCATGGAAGATCAGATCGCCGCTTGCGTCCCATGCCATATAGTCACCGGTATGGAACAGGCGTTTGCCGGGCTGTGAAGGATCTTCGGTAAACTTTTTGGCGGTCTCCTCCGGAAGCCCGTGGTAGCCGAGTGCCATGTAAGGGCTTACAATGCACAGTTCCCCGATTAAACCGGGTTCTGTTACGAATTGCCCATCATCATCCATCAGATATGCTGTAATGCCCCTGCAGGGCTTTCCAAGTGAATGGGCATCACCCTCGCCCATGAGGTGCATCAGCATGGCGGGCGATTCGCTGGCTCCGTAAAACTCATACACAAGAGGGTCATCTGCTGTGTGCTCCACCTGGGCTTTTTCGCCGGACAGCAGGACGTATTCAAGCGGCAGCGGTCCATGCAGCTTTCGCATAACACTGTACATCTGAGGCGGCAGGAACATGCCGGTGATCTGCCTTTTGCTGAAAAGCGCCCAGATCATGTCCACGTTTTTCCGCTCCATCTCATTGGCAATGTATACGCTGCCGCCGAAGAACAGGGGGAGGGTCAGGTCAATGAGGGAAGCGATGAAACTGAATCCTGCGATACAAAGGGTGCGCGTGTTCTCGGAAAGCGGAAGGAACCCCTCCATGGTTTCCGGGTTTACATTGAGCTCCTGCTGTCGGTGAATGACGCCCTTGGGCTTTCCTGTGGAACCGGAGGTATAAAGAATCAGGCCCTCCGCATCCAGACTGGAATAATCAAGCGATATGTCCGCCTCAGGCACGTCGCTGCCATCCGGGAAAATATCCTCAAGAAACAGGCAGGGTGTGCCTGTGAGTTCCTTTTCCCGGTCCTTTGTGGTGATGCAGACTGAACAGCCCACATCCATAAGCATGGCACGGACGCGCTCCGCCGGGTATTCAGCATCCATGGGTACGGCTGCACAGCCGGCACGCAGGACTGACAAAAGCGAGGTCAGATAATCCTTCGTCCGGGGCAAAAGCAGCGCAATTCTTCCCTGCTTTTGCCCGTCATGGGAAAGCTCAGCCAGGATCTTTTCTGCCAGATATGCAGAACGTTGGTTCAGATGGTCATAGGTGTAGGCACCCTGAATATCCAGTACAGCGATACTGTCCGGCCGCGTCTTTGCGTGCACCAGAAAATGATGAATAATGGTTTCCATCATCTTGTTCTCCTTTGGATGTTGTTCGGTTTATGTTTCAGGTGCTGCTTCTTCCTGCACTTTCCGGTCTTCATTCCTGTTCCACCACAAAAAGCACAGCAGGACTGCGCAAAGTGCCATGATTTCCGAGGCAGGGGTGGAGAGCCACAGACCGACAGGGCCGAAAAGCCACGGCAGCAGGAAAACCATCGCCAGCGGTCCGATAAAGCCCTTCACGACAGCAATGGCAAGAGACGCCGAGCCCTGATTTAATCCTGTGAAGTAAGAGGATGCATAAGTCGTGATCCCGCCCAGCAGGAAGCTCAGGCAGATCAGCCGTAAGGCCTGAATCGCAAGGGCGGTCAGCTCCTCATTGTATCCCACAAAGAACCGCGAAATCGGACCGGCCAGAACAAGGCAGAGCCCGGTCATGGCAAAACCGAATATGGCCATCAGGATAAAGCCGTTCCGCCTCAGGCTGTGCAGTTCCTTTACGTTCTTCTTTCCAAGATGATAGCCTACGACGGGCACGATACTCATGCTGATGCCGTAGAATACCGCTGAAAACAGGCCGGATACATATTCGCTTACCGCATATGCGCCTACGCCGCTCTCCCCGAGATAGCGAATCATCTGGAGATTATAAATCAGGGCGATAATCGCGTAGGCTACAGCGTCCACCATTTCAGATGCGCCGTTGTACATGGTCTGACCAAGATCGCCCGGAATCAGAGTGGGACGCGTGAGATGCAGGGATCGCTTCTGATTTGCGAAATAGACCAGGGGAATCACTGCACTGATTGTCCAGGCAAGTCCTGTGGCAACAGCCGCTCCCCTCATACCCCAGCCAAATCCTGCCACAAAAGCCCAGTCCAGGAGGATGTTCGCTATTGCGTTGGCAATGGTTGTAACCAGTCCCAATCCGGGCCGTTCTGCCGTAATCAGCAGGGGATGAAAGGCCATGGAAAGCATCTGGAAGGGGACGAAAAACGCGAGCACCCGTCCATAGATAACGCAGTCCGGTGCAAGCGTTTCCGATGCGCCCACCCAGTGTGCGATGGAGGGAAGCAGGAAATACAGCGCCACTGAAAGCAGCACGCCCAAAACCAGCAGTACGGAAACGGCCATGCTCAGGATTTCATTTGCTTTCTTGTGCCGGCCCTCCCCAAGTTCTTTTGAAATCAGGGCACTGGCGCCGGTGCCGAACATCAGTCCTACACATGTCACAATCATAAGCGGCGGGAAAATCAGATTTTCTGCTTCAAAAGCTGCCTCACCAATGTAGTTGGAGATGAAATATCCATCCGCTACCTGATAGGTGTTGTCCACAATCTGCATGCCTATGCTGGGCAGGGAAAACAGCAGGATTGTGGACAATGTGAAATGGTCTGACAGTTGAATTCGCCTCATAATACTCTCCATTCCATTTTGCTGAATACCTGTTTCAGATGGTCTTCCACAGGGGATAACCGCCCTCACCGTTTCCGGGCTGTGCGGCGGACTGTTCACTCAGCCGCCCCGGGATGAAACCGTTCTGCTTATTCAAAACGCATTGATCCACTTTCAGGTGCCGCGTGGAACAGCATAACGGCTATTCATCCCCGCCCTTGATGGTTACGACAAGCATTGTCATATCGTCGAACTGCGGCGCGTCCTGGACAAAAGCGTTCACATCATTTGTTATATTCGCAATCAGCTCATCGCCGCTCGTATTGACCGATTTTTCCATAACCTCTAGCAGCCGCTCATCGCCGTAGAACTTCTTTTCGGAATTGCGTGCCTCCGGAATGCCGTCGGTATACAGCAGCAGCCGGTCACCAGGCATCATCTGCAGTTCACTGAAGTGATACTCTGTGTCATCCATACCGGCCAGAAACAGTCCATGCTTGGCTTTCAAAAATGCGCTGGCTTCCCCTTTGCGCTGAAGGACTGGATAATTGTGCCCTGCGTTGGTGTACTGCAATACCATCGTCCGGGTGTCCAGAATACCGATCCAGGCGGTAGCAAACATTCCTGTATCGTTGTTCTCACGGAGACGGGGATTGACAGCGGTAAAAATCTCTGCCGTACTGCTATTTGTCAGGGCATAGTCCTTGATGGTTGTCTTTGCCTTCATCATGAAAAGCGCTGCGGCTGTTCCCTTGCCTGAAACATCCGCAATGAGAAAGCAGATGTGGTCAGTGTCTATGGAGAAGTAGTCATAGAAATCGCCGCCGACCTCTTTTGCTGTGTCCATGGAACAACGCAGATTTATCTCCGGATGATCTGGAAATTCGGGAGCGGGCGGGGGAAGCGCTTCTGACTGAATGGTTGCGGCGACACGGAGATCGGCTTCCACCGCCTCAAACTGAGATCTGGATTCCATCAGAGCGTTGACATTGATGTTTGCTGTCAGGTAGACGAGAGAGACGGATACAGCCAGAGACGAAACCAGATAATCGCTATACGTGCCGCCCAGAATCCAAATCTGAATAAGATCGAAGACGGTAAGGATACAACCAAAGATGATCAGGCTTCTTGCTGTTTTGGCAAGGCTGGCATCCTTTTTTTTCTTGCTGAGCATATAATGCACAGCAAGACCCAATGCAGTAAGATTATACGTCCACAGAAGCACATAATACAACGTGCTCAGCGGCATATACTGGACCGTGCCTGCCGGGTCCACATAATAAAACAGATGTGTCCATGGTGTTGTGATACAGAGAATCAGCATGATGGCGTTCGGCAGATCGTAGATCAGCCAGGTGACCCACTTTTTGTGTACCGAGATTCCAAAACGATCCAGGAAGTATCGGTTGAATAATCCTACAAAATTCAGGAACGACATCGTGTAAGCGCCTGTACAGATGTAAATAAGCGGACTCAGCTCCGGGTAAAAACTGAAGGTATCCCACAGAAACTCAAATACACATACGGATGTGCCGCAAAGCAGCATCATGGAAAATCGGCTGGAAAGTTTCTGCCGGTAGAGCACCAGATTGTGGACCAGCATGATGATCAGCAAGGTCATTGAGGTGAGCAGAATCACCCGGTAAAGATTGTCAGCAATCAATTGCGCAGACATTTTTATTTCCATATCAGTCAGTATGAAAAAAGTTATACATGTGAGCGGGACAGATGTTTGTAGTCTGTTGCAAAGCTGCAAACGTCAGTGAATCACTCAAACAGCATTCCCATTCTCGCCGAAAACGGGAAGACTGTTTTTGCTTTGCTGCCCGTCATGAGGGACTGTCAGTTTCAGACCTGTATCAATGTGCAATCATGTACCTCGTAATGGCCGCACACCGTTTTGCAGCCATCTGTTCAAATTCCACATATGACATTTCCGCAGAATCATCGGCCTTGTCGGAAATGGCGCGGATGATCACGTAGGGGATTCCGTTCAGATGACAGACCTGTGCAATTGCTGCACCTTCCATCTCGCAGCACAGACCTCCAAACGTGGAAACGATGGCTTCCTTTTGCTCATGGGACGCGATAAACTGATCACCGCTGCAAACACGTCCTTCAAAGACATGGATTTCAGGCGCAACGTTGCTGACAGCCTTCACCGCACGTGCTCTCATCTCTTCATCTGCGGTAAAGAAGGACGTATTGCTGTATGGAATCTCGCCACGGACAAATCCGAGCGCTGTCGCGTCCATATCATGCTGGACGGCATCTGTGGATATGACAATATCTCCAATATCAATGCTGGTATCCAGAGAGCCTGCAACGCCGGTATTGATGAGTTGGTCTATCTTAAACACACTGATCAGTATCTGAGCGCATGCCGCCGCATTTACCTTGCCAACGTTGCTTTTCACAACGACCGCATCCATTCCATCCAGTTTTCCCACATGGAAGGCCATTCCGGCAACATTCTCGATACTGGCGTCTGTCAGCGCATCAATCAGGGAGGCAATTTCCTCATCCATAGCCCCGATAATGCCTGTTTTCAGTGCCAGTTTTTCATTTGTCTCTGCCAGGCATGAGAAGGCAGAAAACAGGATAAGGGCGACGATCATTACAGTAAAACAAATCTTCTTGCTCATGGGTTTCACTCTCCGTAATGTTTTATGAGTATCTGTCGAGATGATAGTGACCAAGCATTACTATAGCCATCTCCAGGGTAACTGTCAACTTCCACTAAACTATCTCTTTGGATTATTGCATGTCACCTCTGTTTTTTCAATATCAATTGACGGAATGTCACTGTTTCAGGAGACAACGGAACTGCAAAAGGAACAGGTACCAGGCGAGTGATGGAAAAGCCCACGGTGCTTCCCATGCGCCCGGTCAGTCTGTGAATGCCAGGTATAGCGGGAAGATCAGTTCGGTCAAGGCGTGGGACAGGGAATCGAAATGTGCAGGGCGGCTGTGTCCTGTGGCAGCAGTCATCCTTATCGAATGAAAGTTGAATGCCTGTTCACTGGAAGGATGGTACACGGGCATTTTCAGTCTGTCGAAACCTCAGGCGTTGCCTGTGTCCTGCATTCCACAGGACTTGTCATGAGGACACCCTGCCGGACAGAGAGCCCCCAATGGTCATTCGTGGACGACAACCCGATATGGACGGATGGCGTCGGTTTCAACAGAAACCTGTCCATCCTTCATGACAACGGTGTAATGAGCAGCAGGTTCGCCGTGGATGGTGTAGAGTGTGACGGTTTTCTGCACCCCGTCTGTGAAACCGAATACGTGGAGGACGACATTGTCCGTGTAGTCGTAGTCCGGACGGGAATCACAGGCGCCCAGCGGCAGAACGGTACCTGGGCGAACGAGCAGCGGGAGAGTCATGAAACCGTGGGTCTCGCGTTGCCAGGTTCCGCCGGATGATGTTTTCCCGGTGAGCAGGTTGGTCCAATTGCCTGCCGGCAGGTAATAATCCACCTGGCCATCCTCGCGGAAGACCGGCGCAACGAGCAGAGACTCACCAAACATGTACTGGCGGTCCAGTGTATCACAAGCCGGGTCATCCGGGAACTCCATCATCATGGGGCGCATCATGGGCGTTCCATGTTCGTGGGCTTCCATCATGGCAGCATAGAGGTAGGGCATGAGGCGGCACTTGAGCCGGGTAAACGTGCGGACCACAGTGACGCTCTCCTCATCAAATGCCCAGGGGACACGGTAGCTGCCGGAACCATGCAGGCGGCTGTGGGAGGAGAGAAGACCGAACTGGACCCAACGCTTGTAGACGTGTGCCGGTGCGGTTGACTCAAAACCGGAGATGTCATGACTCCAGTAACCAAAACCGGACTGGCTCAGGGACAGTCCTGCACGGAGCGTTTCCGCCATGGATACATATGAGGCACTGTTGTCCCCGCCCCAGTGCACAGGGAATTGCTGACTGCCGGCGGTGGCACTTCTTGCAAAGAGAATAGCCTCACCTTCACCCCGGACAGCCTTAATGGTTTCAAAGACCATTCGGTTGTACAGGAACGTATAGTAATTGTGCATATGCAGCGGACTGGAACCATCGAAATAGACGATGTCCTTTACAGGAATCCGCTCGCCAAAATCTGTCTTGAGGCAGTCGACACCCATCAGAAGCAGCTTTTTCAGATGGCCGCAATACCATTCCCGGGCTGCCGGATTGGTAACATCAACGATGCCCATGCCTGCCTGCCACATGTCAGTCTGCCAGATGTCGCCATTGGTCCTGCGAATCAGGTATCCGTTCCGGGCACCTTCTGCAAACAACGGGGACTGCTGGGCAATATAGGGATTGATCCAGCAGCACAGGTGCAGTCCCTTGTCATGATACCGGGAGAGCATGCCCTCCGGATCCGGGAACGTTTCGGGGTCCCACTCAAAGTCACACCAGTTGTAACCCCGCATCCAGAAACAGTCGAAATGGAAGACGGAGAGGGGAATGGAACGCTCTGCCATACCGTCAATAAAGCCGGTGGCAGTCACCTCATCATAATTGGTAGTAAAGGAGGTTGAAAGCCAGAGGCCGAAACTCCATGCAGGGAGCAGCGGCGGACGGCCGGTCATGGCTGTATAAAGCTCCAGTATTCCCTTGGGTGACTGCCCATAAATGACATAGTACGCCAGGGTTTCACCCTCACAGGAGAACTGAACGCGTTCGACCTTCTCGCTGGCAATTTCAAAGCTGACGTCGGAGGTATCATCCACGAAGATGCCGTATCCGCGATTCGTCATATAGAACGGAATGTTCTTGTATGCCAGCTCAGATGCAGTCCCGCCATCGGCATTCCACATGTCTACGGTCTGGCCGTTCTTCACATAGGGTGTAAAGCGTTCCCCGAGTCCATATACATTTTCACCGACATCCAGCATGAGGCTGTCGCTCATGTAGCAGCGGCCGCTGTCTTTGTCCAGCGCATGCGCCATCCCATGATAACCGGAGGAGGTCAGGGTATGTCCATCTGCGGTCAGGAAGTCCACCTGCCAGGCGCCGGCCTGCCTGAGAACCCGCGCGCTCAGTTCACCGCTGGTGAATGTTACAGCGTCATCAGTTTCATTAATGCGGGTTTCGACGTTTTCGGCGTTTACCTCGAAGTGGGGGAGCTTCCATGCTTTACCGGCAAAATGGGTGATTTCGACACGAATGACATTTGCCATGGGTGAGGTGAACGTGACATCCAGTGTTCCGCTGTTCAGAATGTCGCCGCGGCCGAGTATAGGCCGGCATGCGGCAAGAATATGCAGTCCATTGCCTTTTTTCTCAGCTCGGACGCATTGCATGGCGTAATTCAGCACAAAGTTTTCTCTGGTCAGCCAATAACCTCTTGTAAATTTCATTGTCTGCCTCCTGAGAGAGTGGAATGAAAGGAAACCGGCTAATATTTCCTCTGCTCAATTGGATGGGAATGAGAACATGCCGCCGTGACAATTATACAGCAAAGTCCGGCTAAAAAGAACAGAAAAAACAGAAGCGAAGCTTTGAACAGCGTCAATCATTCATTGACGTACCGGATGGATTATGCTAGGATTGACAATATACCGTCAGATTCTTTGCGACAAAGGAACACGTGAGGAAGATTTGCTTTCAGGAGGGACGAAATGTCGAATGCCTTTACCAATATGAGATCCATGCTTGCTGCTGCCGCGCGTGCCATGAACCTGATTAATTCTGATATGGAACACCACCATGAACAGACTGCCTATCTGTCGTATCAGATTGGCTATATGATGGGACTGCGAGAAGAAGATCTGCATTATACGATTTACGTCGCATTGCTGCACGATATTGGTGCAGTTGTCATGCCTGAACTGCAGACAATTGATGAGATTGAAGCGCATGGCAAGGAGATAGCCAATATCGGTGCGTCAATCATTGAGGATATGGAAAGGTTCCAGAAAGTGGCAGATATCATCCGGATCAACCAGAACAGTTATCAGGAGAACCTGGAGCTTATCGGTGAGGGGGTGATCCTTGATATTTCTCAGGCAGTCCATGTGGCAGATGCCGTAACGTCACTGGTCGTTGAGAAAGTGCCTATACTGAATCAGACGGATGGTATTGTGTCCGCAATCCGGGGCCTCAGCGGAACAGAGTTTTCCCCGAAAGCAGTAGATGCTTTTACAGAGGTCAGCAAGCGTGAATTTATGTGGATGGATCTCGTTCTGAATCCGGGGTTTCTCCTGCAGTTTACAGGCACGATGCGTGATGTCAGCCTGGATGAGGCACTGATTTACACGAAGTTCATGTCCAGAATCATTGACTTCCGAAGCTCCTTTACAGCGATGCATTCCGCTGGTGTTGCAGCCTCTGCGCAGGAACTGGCAAGGCTTGCAGGAATGTCAGATGAGGAATGCAAAATGATGAGGATTGCCGGATACCTGCATGATATAGGAAAACTGCGTGTCCCGAATGAGATCCTGGAAAAGCCGGGGAAACTGACAAAAGAGGAGTTCAATATCGTAAAGGAACATCCGTACTACACCCGTCTTATCCTGCTTGATGTGGATGGATTTGAGAAGATTGCAGACTGGGCCGGTTATCATCATGAGAAACTGAATGGAAATGGATATCCGTTCCATTGGACGGCTGAGAATCTGGATCTTGGTTCAAGGATCATGGCGGTTGCAGATATCTTTTCCGCAATCACCGAAGTCCGGCCGTACAGGGCAGGTATGAACCGGGAACAGGCCTTGCAGGTCATGCGGGAGAATGTCCGGAATGGTTCCGTATGCGAAAATGTTGTCAGGCTCCTTGAAGAACACTATGATGTGGTGGATGCCGCACGGGACAGGGAATCAAGAGAGGTTGGACAGCGCTACTTCAAATCGCTTGAGGCAAGGAAATAGGCGGCTTTGCCAATGTCACTCCAGATTGAGAAATCCGGGGTGACATTTGTTGTCATTGATGTCTTTCCTTAATGCCGGGGAATGATCTTTCCGTCGTGTGTGTGTCCCTGTATTATGTGACAGGGCTGATAGCTGCAGTGGACAATTGGACGGACGCCGAATCCCATGAAATGGGTTAATTGACAAGATGTTCCAGTTCCTTTTCACCAAGCGTGGCAAAGAACCGTGCTGCGGGCAGCAGCGCTGAGGGATCGGCAGTAAACGATGGATGATGGTTATCGAAACCGCCGCCGGTTCCAATGCGGAATAAAGCGCCAGGTGCGAGTTTCAGATACCTGCTGAAATCCTCAGCGATCATGGAAGGCGGATTGACCTGAACATCAAGCCCCAGTTCTCGTGCGACAACCGCAGCCCGGTCACATAGTCCATTGTCATTGACTACCGGGGCAGGCCCGCGCTCATACTCAAACACCGCCTCGCAGCCGTAGGCTTTGGCGGAAATGGTAGCCAGCTGTTCAAGTTTTTGACGGATGCTATCTCGTACGGACTCTGTCATGGCGCGAACAGTGCCCTCGAGCGTGGCGGTTTCCGGAATCACGTTCCAGGTGTTGCCTGCTTCTACCCTGGTGATGGATACGACAGCACCGTCAAACGGATTCACCTGTCGGCTGACGACGGTTTGAAAGGCGGAGATGATCGCGCCCAGTGCAGGGATGGGATCAATGCCCAGGTCAGGATTTGCAGCATGGCAGCCCTTTCCTTTGATTAAGACCAGAAAACGATCTGCAGAGGACATGACAGGTCCCTGCCGGATGCCCAGCGTACCGGCGGGGAACCAGGGATAGGTATGTCCTGTGATGAACAGGCTGACGTCATTCAGCAAACCGGTGCTCACCATCTTTTCTGCGCCAACATTGATTTCCTCGGCGGGCTGGAAGATCACTTTCACCGTACCGGCGAGTGATGATTCCCTGCCTTTCAGCAGCAGTGCTGCGCCCAGCATACAGGTTGCGTGGAAGTCATGGCCGCAGGCATGCATGATCCCTGGCGTTTCAGAGATGTAGGGCAGGGAAGTCCTCTCCTGTATCGGCAGGGCGTCTATGTCAGCCCTCAGCGCGATTACAGGGACCCCGCCGGTTCCAATCTCGGCGATCAGACCGGTTTCAAGCCCTGTTTCAAGCAGATGTACGCCGTTATCCAGAAGGACTTTTTTTAAATACTCCGTCGTCCTGAACTCTTTCATGGCGAGTTCCGGGTGACGGTGCAGCCAATGGAACACCTCGATAAGTTTCTTTTCCATCTTCTATTCCTCGTTATTGGCGGTTTCCCAAGGGTGGGCAGGGTTTATCCGGATAAAGTCTACGAAACGAAATTCAGGAACATCTGGGGCTGATGATCAATAAGAGTATATGATTATCCGGAACAGTGTTCGACCGGGAATCCGGATCGTGGACCGAGCAGATGCTGATGGGCGGGAACACGGATATGGCCCAGATATGGGGACAGGTGTGAAACTGAAAAAAGAAATCGATGGCATTTTGCTTTCTGTCAGAATGCCATCGAATTATTCTGTAAACGACTGATAATGTATCCCCGGACATTCATGATTTCCCTGCATTTGATGGAAACCATACACCCCGGCGATGCATACCTAAGGCATATCCGGCAAAGTCAAAACCGCATCAATCTGTTTAAACATTAACGGTTTTTTATCCGTATGTCGGCCAACAGAATAAATGCGGGCAACGCCTGCTGCATCGGGGCTTCAATCTGTCAGATCAATGCCGGTTCTGTTATGACCGCGTCAATTCTATTTAGCCGCCTTTTGAACATGCAGCCAGATATCCCAACTGATATAGGCATCGGAGAACAGAAGTCCATCGGGCATATCATAGGGAGTGCTCGGCAAATCCATGTACCAGAACACTACATCTGCTGTGTTGCTGATGAGCGCCAGTGTACGGCTTCCGGTATTCAGGCTGACCAGTTCGATGTTATTGCCTAGGCGACGTCCAATTTCCGCCAGAACTGCTGTATTAAAACCAGCAGGAATACCATCTGCGCCGATGTAGTCGAGCGGGGGAAGATCACCGGTAACGGCTACCCGGATCGTCTGGCTTGATTCCGGGAAAACGTCAAACTGGACGGGAAGCAGTTCTGTCCCCACATTCGGATCGAGATATTTATCCTTCAGCGCATCCAGTGTGCCATCTGCCTTCATGCTTTCGAGTGCTTTATTCATCCGAGTCTGAAGGCTGCGCCCGTCTTCATCATCCCGGAAACCAAGGTGCAGGGACATTTCCTTCGGCATACGCTCAATGCAGCCGATCTTTAAATCGGGATTGACACTCACAATGTACTCTGCTACAAAGCGCGGAAAAGAGCATTCATCAATTGTCCCGGCATCAAGGGCCAGAAGCATACTGTTTAAGTCGTCAAAGTACTGAAAATGGCAGGTATGATCATCATCGAATATAGTCCACCCATTCTCGATTTCATTTTGCACCAAACTGTCAATTTCATCGCTCGTCATATTGGCTTTGCTGTGCAAACCGATGATACGCGCAGGACGTGTCCCTTCTGCCATCGCAGCAACAGCGAAAGCTATGAGTACAAGCGTCAGTGCCAGGCACAGTGAAATGATTTTTTTCATGGGACATCCTCCTTTGTTTATTGGAAACGAGGATTAACCGCGCTTCTTTCGTTGGGGTGATGGATATTATTTACAGGGTAATATTAATGACGTTGCGTCCAACCTCCAGATGGTAGTCAAGTCGCTTCGCCATATTCTTGAGGATGGTCACGCCCAGACCGTCCTCTTCCTGTACAAATGGATTGTAGGCAGCACCGCCGCAGGAGAGGCCGATCTGCACGGTATGATCTGCCTCGGCGTAGGAAATATCCAGCTTCATGTCTGTTGCCCCAACGCTGCCATAGCAGTGATTGAGCATCTCATAGACCATTTCCTCGCAGCAGATTT